>DASRJB010000071.1:0-3340 GCA_035649715.1 Pirellulaceae bacterium | reverse complement strand
ACGTCGAAGTAGCGGTCGCCGTCGAACAGGCCCGTGTCGAGCAGCTCGAACTCCGGCTGATCGCGGCCGCGGCGGCGATTCTCCTCGATCAGCCGCTCGTAGGGAAACTCGGCCTGCGGATACTTGTAGAGCATCTTCAGGTACGAGTGCGTCGGCGTGGCGTCGAGATAGTAGTAGAGCTCCTTGACATCCTCGCCGTGGTTGCCTTCGCCGTTGGTCAAGCCGAACAGCCGCTCCTTGAGGATCGGGTCGCGCCCGTTCCAGAGGGCCAGCGCCAGGCAGAGCCGGCCCCGTTCGTCCGAGATGCCCGCCAGTCCGTCCTCGCCCCAGCGATACGTCCGGCTGCGGGCGTGGTCGTGCGGGAAATAGTCCCAGGCCGTGCCCTCTGGGCTGTAATCCTCGCGAACCGTCCCCCACTGCCGCTCCGACAAATACGGCCCCCAATACCGCCAGCGCACTATGCCGCGGTTGGCATCCGCCAGGCGGCGTCGCTCGGCATTCGGAGGTTGATTTGTCATCGGGGTCTGGCGCGCGGCATCGGGATTCGGCCGCGGTCCTTCCGCTCCACAATCATAGCTTGCCGCCGATCGTATCCATGGCTGGCGGAGCTAGGGCCCAAGTTCGAAGTCGAACGATCGTGCGCTGGAATTCACCTTGGCGGTGAGGCGCGACGACTCGGGAACCCAGTGTTTTTTGGGGATGTTCTTTACTTTTTTCGGCACCATGTCGCCGGGCGAATCGCGGGTACCCGGCGTTTCGACCAGCGGCGGCGCGACGCTGACGCGATAATCCCCCGCGGGCAATTCGACGGAGTAGCTGCCGCCCGACCCAAGTTTACCGGAGTTCACCTGGCCGGCCGCGGAATCTTCGAACGTGATTTGGCCTTCTTCCACCGGCTGTCCCTGGAATGTCACCTTGCCCGTCACGGCGAAGCGCGCGGGACCGTCGGACGAGCAGCCGGCGAGTGCCAGCGCGGCCAGAAAGCAAACGCGTGCGGCCCGCATGCGGCTAAAAGTCTCCCAGGGCGTTGCCGTCGTCGCGGTCGGCGAGGCGCTTGAGCGTGGTCAGGTCGATGGAATCGGGTATGAAGCGCACGCTGCCGTCGGCCAGGGCGGCCTGCACGCCGTTGGGATGGGCCGAGGCCAGCGGCGTGTTGCACGCCACGTTGTTCATGTAGCCGGCCGTCCCCTTGGGATTGGGTCCGTCGCGGACTGTCGTCATCGCGTACGAACGCATGTCGGTGTCGATGCCGTTGGAGTCGTGCGTGCCCGTCGCGGACCAGGTGCCAGGTCCATTGGGCAGGCGGGCGTTCTTGACGCCCATCCAGGGACCGCTGCCTTCGAAGGCCGTGCGAAAGTTGTTGAGCTGCCTGGCGACCCAGTTCGACTGCTCGGCGAGCATCATTGTGTTGGAGGTGCCGTCGCTGATTTCGGCGAACCGCCGGGCCACGCTGCCGGGGAAAATGCCGCCGCCCGAGCAATGGCCGCCGTTGGGGCCGTTGGTGTCGGTCGTGCTGCTGAGGTTGCTCCCGGCAATCATCACGTACGAGGGCACCATGTAGCGGAAGTTCACGCCATTGAAGGGCACATCGCGGAACCGCGGCAACTGCGTCGAGGGGCAGCGGTAAGCGTTCACCTGATAGCCGTCGAGGATCGGCCGCACCAGCGCCGTCTTGGCGCTGCCCGAGCCCATCCAATAGCTGATTTGCGAGCCGAACCCGACCCCGGACAGGCGGTCGATCAGCGGGCCTTGCTCGATCTGCGGCAGGACGAAGACGAAGGCCGTCGCGCCGTGAAAGCCCGTGCTCGTGGCCATCGTCTGCGGGGGCAAGACGCGGAACGTGCTCTCGTAGTTGTGAAAGCCCAGCCCGATTTGCTTGAGGTTGTTCGCGCAGCTCATCCGCCGCGCCGCCTCGCGGGCCGCCTGCACCGCCGGCAACAGCAGCGCGACCAGCACGCCGATGATCGCGATCACCACCAGCAACTCGACCAGAGTAAATGCTCGGCGCATGGCGATGTCTCCCACTCCAGAATCCGCAGCGCTATCGCCATTATCATAAAGCGGCGGACGCGGAGCGGCCATGCAAAGCCATTCAGGCCGATGCTTCGCCGTTGCCTTTGGCGGGTCCGACGGGTGCTTCCACGTCCTCGATCCGCACGATGTGCAGGAGGGACACTCGCTCGGTGTGTTCGATAACGCCCGTCTTTGGATCGGGATCGAGAGCCACATCGGCGCATTGCCGCCGCACCCAAACCAGTTCTGGATGGCGAATCTCGTAAGTTTGTCCCGTCGTGACATGAATGCGGAACGGCGTGAACGGCTGCCGGCGGAGCATCTGGGTCAGTTCTTCGGGGCGCACGTGTTGGCCTCCTCGCCTCATTCTAGACGGGGCTTGAATGGCAATCCACGCGCTTCCGCGAGCACTACGCTACCGCACGCCGACCGTCTCGACTTTCGTCCGCCCCTTGCCGTCCGACTTGCCGCTGCTAGGAGCGGCGGGCGGGAGGGGCTTGAAGACGAATTCGTCGCCGTCGTGGTCGATGCGCACGCCGCCGTGCTCGGGGATCTGGCCCTTGAGCAGCTCGGTGGAGAGCGGGTTTTGCAGCCGCTGCTGGATCACGCGCTTCAGCGGGCGAGCGCCGTAGATCGGATCGTAGCCCTCGTTGGCGATGGCCTTTTTCGCGGCGTCGGTGATCTCCACGCGGAGGTCGCGCTCGGCGAGTGTGGCCTCCAGCCGCTTGAGCTGCAGCTCGACGATCTTGCCGATCTGCTCGCGGGTGAGCGGATGGAATACGATCGTCTCGTCGATCCGGTTCAGGAATTCCGGCAGGAACTTCTCCTTGAGGATTTCCCGCACCGCTTCCTCGATCTCTTCGGCCTTGCCGCCCTCGCTGGCGATCTGCTGGATCATCTGGCTGCCGATGTTGCTGGTCATCACGATGATCGTGTTCGTGAAATCGACGGTGCGGCCCTGACCGTCGGTCAGCCGGCCGTCGTCGAGCACCTGCAACAGCACGTTGAATACGTCCCGGTGGGCCTTTTCGATCTCGTCGAGCAGGACCACGCTGTACGGCCGGCGGCGAACCGCCTCGGTCAAGCGCCCGCCTTCTTCGTAGCCGATATAGCCCGGCGGAGCGCCGATCAGGCGGCTGACGTTGTGCTTCTCGCCGAACTCGCTCATGTCGATGCGGACCACGGACTGGTCGGAGTCGAACATCACCTCGGCCAGGGCCTTGCACAGCTCGGTCTTGCCCACGCCGGTCGGACCCAAGAACAGGAACGAGCCGATCGGCCGATGCTGGTCCTGCAGGCCGGCCCGGCTGCGGCGGACCGCGGCGCT
>DASRJB010000070.1:0-3557 GCA_035649715.1 Pirellulaceae bacterium | reverse complement strand
CGACGTCTACAATCAGCTGCCCCCGCTCCGCGTGAACAACAACCGCGCCACCTGGTTCGTGCTGATCATGCCCTACATGGAGCAGGAGAATATCGAGCGCCTGTGGCGCTACGACCAGGACTATTCCAACGCGGCGAACGTAGCGGGCCGCGCCCTTCAAGTCAAATCGTACTACTGCCCCAGCCGCCGCGGCCCGCAGACCAGTCCCAACATCAGCCGGCAGGAGGATGTGCGGCCAGGCGATAACGGTCCGCCGCCGGATTTCACAGGGCCTTTCACCGACGCCCGTTTTTTTGGCACGAACAATCCGCCGGGAGCACTCGGCGACTACGCTGGCAACGTCGGCAACGTAAACAACTGGCCGTTTGCGCCGACCGACGTCTCCTGGGCTTCGATCCGCGCCAACGGGGCTATCGTGCAGGCGGCCACGTTTGACACTGCGTCGGGGCGCTGGACCAGCGGCACCGCCTTTCGAACCGTCACCGACGGGCTCAGCAACACCTACCTCGCCGGCGAGAAGCACGTGCCGGCCGGCATGTTCGGGCGCGCCAAAGTGGGCGACGGCTCGATCTACAACGGCGTGTGGAGCACCTACTCCGGCCGCGTCGCGGGGCCGGAAGATCCGCCGGCCAAGGGCCCGAAGGACATTTCAGCCAGCACGACGGCCGACGCGTTCTTTGCCCGCAAGTTCGGCAGCTACCACCCTGGCGTCACGCAGTTCGCGTTTTGCGACGGCAGCGTGCGGGCCACGAAAATCACGATCAACCTCGACAACTACCGCCGGTTGGCCTGTCGCCACGACGGAGAAGCCGTGACCGAAGATTGAGCCGTGGGCTACCGCCGTTCTCGCGGCTGCTGCACGGTTTCGAACTTCTCGACGGGCATGACCATCGAGGTGATCTTCAGGCCGAATTTCTCGCCGACCTTTACCGTGTCGCCCACGGCCACGTCGCAGCCGCCGACCGAGAGCGTCAGCGGCTCGTCGCAGGGCTTGCTGAACTGCAGGATCGTGCCCGGGGCCAGATTCAGGACGCTGCTCACCGGCCGGCGCGTCATGGCGAGCGTCACGACCACCGGCACAGCAATCCGCAGCAAACTCCGCGAATAGGCCGGCAGCCGCTGCAGCCGCTCGGCCATTTCCAGGTCGTCGTCCGGGCGCACCGCCGCCGCTGCTGCATAGTCGCCGGCTTCGAACGGATAGTTGGGATCGATGGCGGTCATGGTTGGCTGTTCGCGGGCGCTCGGCGTCATTATCGGCCGCTGGCAGCGGCAAACTTTGCGTAGTTTCGCCCGCCGCACTTCGCCCGCCGCGTTGGTTTTCGCCAGCTTGCCCGCCTTCGCTGGTTTGGGGCCGCAGACTAAAATGAACGCAATTCTTGGCGGCAAATCTCCGGGAGCGGCTCTCATGAATCTTACTTCCCGCGTCCTGGCCGGCTGCCTGATGGCGACTCTGGCCAGCACTGCCCGCGCCGCCGATCTGCCCGGCCTCGTGGACCAGCAGCCTGCTAGCGGCCGGTTCGTCAAAACCGACCGCGGCTTCATGGTGCCCTACCAGACCATGATTCCCGGGACGGACGTGACGTTCCAGATGCAGCCGATCCCGGGCGGCACGTTCCGGCTCGGCAGCCCCGCCGGCGAGAAGGGCCACAAACCGGTCGAAGAGCCGCAGATCGAAGTCAAGATCGAGCCGTTCTGGATGGGCGCGCACGAGGTGACCTGGGCGGAATACAAAAACTACATGTCGATGCACGACCTGTTCAAGAAGCTGCAGGCGGCCAAGCTGCACCCCGTCACCGACGCGAACAAGCACCTGATCGTCACGGCCCCCTCAAACCTCTACGACTCGACGTTCACGTTCAAGCTCGGCTCGGAGCCGAACCTGCCTGCCGTGACGATGAGCCAGTACGCGGCCAAGCAGTACAGCAAGTGGCTTAGCGGGCTCACCGGGCAGGTCTTTCGCCTGCCCACCGAGGCCGAATGGGAGTATGCCTGCCGCGCCGGAACGTCCACCGCGTATTCCTTCGGCGACGACCCCGCTCAGCTCGGCGACTATGGCTGGTTCTTCGATAACTCCGGCGAGCGGATGCACCAGGTCGGGCAGAAGAAGCCCAATCCGTGGGGCCTCTTCGACATGCACGGCAACGTCGGCGAGTGGGTCCTCGACGCCTACACGCCCGACGGCTACGCCCGCCTCAAGGACAAGGGCGTCGTCAACTGGGATGGCGCGATCGGCTGGCCGAAGAAGCTCTATCCCCGCGTCGTCCGCGGCGGCGGCTTCGAGGACGATGCCCCCGGCTGCCGCTCGGCCGCCCGCCGCAAGAGCGACGACGACGACTGGCGCGAGGAAGACCCGAACTTTCCGCAAAGCCCCTGGTGGTTCACCAGCCAGCCCGCGCTCTCCGTCGGCTTCCGGCTGATTCGCCCGCTGGTCGAGCCGCAGTTGGCTGAGCGCGGCAAGTATTGGGACGCCGATTTGGCGCAGCTGCAGGAGGACATCGATCACCGCATCGACAACGAAGGCCGCGGCGCTCGCGGCGTCGCCAGCCCGGAACTGCCCGACGCCATCAAGCGGCTGAGCGGGCCGAAGTAGCGCCAATGTCGTTTAACCCGAAGCCGGAGGCGCAGGCCTTTCCCCAGGGCGCCGTCGCCTCCGGCTACGGGTTAAACGAGTCCAGTTACCCAAACAGCTCGGTCAGCGGCCGGCCGCCTTCGACGATCGTGACGGGGCGGCCCTGCGCGTTCGGCAGCTGCAGGTGATGGTCGATGCCGAGGGCCTCGTAAATCGTCGCGGCCAGGTCTTCGGGCTTCGTCGGCCGATCGACCGGATAGGCGGCGTCCTTGTCGCTGGCGCCGTAGACGATGCCGCCGCGGATGCCGCCGCCGGCGAGGACCGCGGGAAAGAGCGTGCTCCAGTGGCCGCGGCCCCAGCGGTCGGTGCCCTGCGGCGTGCGGCCCATCTCGCCCAGGCAGACGACGAGCGTCTCGTCCAAAAGGCCGCGCTGCGCGAGGTCCTCCAGTAGCGACGCCAGGGCATTGTCGAGCGCCGGCAGCAGGAACTTCTTCACGTCGTCGCTGTGGACGTGCGAATCCCAGCTGTAGCCGTCCACCGCGTCGAAGTGCACGGTGACGTAGCGTACGCCGGCCTCAACCAGCCGGCGGGCCAGCAGCACCGACTGGCCGAACAGGTTGCGGCCGTACCTGTCGCGCAGCGCCGCCGGCTCCTGGCGGATGTCGAGCGCTTGCCGCGTCTCGTGCGAAGTGGCCAGCTGAAAGGCCCGCGACTGGAACTTGTCGAGGGCCGCCAGGGCCGGCGCGTTTTCGGCCGCGCGGAGCTGCTCGTCGAACTGGGCCAGCAGCGTCTGCCGCCGTGCGGCGCGGTCGAGAGTGATATCGCCCGGCAGCGCCAGGCCGTCGATCTGATAGTTCAGCTCCTCGTCGGTGCAGTCGCGGAAGTACGGGTTGTCGTTTTTGTCGCGCTTGCCGATCGCCGTCGTCAGCGGGTCGTAGCCGCGGCCCAGCCAGCCGGCGTATTCGCCGGGGCGGCGAAGCTGGATCGA
>DASRJB010000069.1:0-7320 GCA_035649715.1 Pirellulaceae bacterium | reverse complement strand
ATCAACGGCTCCGCTCCCCAGGCCTTCTCCAGCCGGCATCCGGGCGGCGCCTTCTTCGCCTATTGCGACGGCTCGGTGCGGTTCTTCGCGGACACCGCGGACATGTCGCTGGCGAAGTGGGCGGCCGGGCGGGACGACGGCAATGTGACCTCGCCCTGAAAAGTGGCGTTCCGGCTTGTTTTCGCTTGATTGTGCCAGCTGGTTCCATTATCTTCGGAGCGGGCAAAGGGGAGGGGAGGTGAGGCAACACGATCTTCCTTGGGGGCTCACAACATGTCATTCCTTGTGGTGCGATCGCATCTTGCGCGCTCCAGGCGGAGCCGCCGCTACGGATTTACGCTGGTCGAGCTGCTCGTCGTCATCGCCATTATCGGTGTGCTGATCGCTCTGCTGCTGCCCGCGGTGCAGTACGCCCGCGAGTCGGGGCGGCGAACCCAGTGCCAGAATAACCTGCGGCAGATGGTCATCGGCATGCATAACCATGCCGACGTCCATGGCTTTTTCCCCTCGGCGTACGAAGCGACCAGCACCAATCCCGGCTGGGGCTGGGGCACGGCCATTCTGCCATTTGTCGAACAGAAGAATCTGTACGACGCCGCGGACGTCACGCGGCTCAGGTTCGGCGGCGGCGCCAACCCCGCCCTGCCCAATACGCACACCGAGCGCAAGCTGTCCGTGTACCGCTGCCCGTCGGATCCCGCGCCCGACAAGAATCCCGAGCGCTTGTTCCACGGGATGTCGAACTACCGGGCCGTGATGGGTCCGACCGAGTCTCCTCTGTTTTTCGTCGATTTCGACTATGGCGGCGTGATGTATCAGAACAGCCGCACGCGAATCGCCCGGATCACGGACGGCACTTCAAACACACTGCTGATCGGCGAGTGCATTCTCGACGTGAAGACGGGGAAGCGGGCCGCGCTGTGGGCGGGCATGACGGGATTGCGCGCAGCCCCTGGCACCACAACCGTTTCGATCTGGATCAGCGACGTGATGTGGCCCCTGGACGACGTCAGCGCCAACGTCAATGGTCCCGCTCCGCAGGCCTTCAGCAGCCGGCACCCCGGCGGGGCCTTTTTCGCGTTCTGCGACGGCTCGGTGCGGTTCTTCTACAACGGCGGCGAAAAGTCGCTCGTCAAGTGGATGGCCGGCCGCGACGACGGCCAGGTGGTCCAGTCGCCGTAGGGAGCAAGCCGGCGGGCCCTCTTTCGGGGGCCTCTGCGCGCGCCGACCACAACCCATTGTGGTCTGGCGGAAGGCGACCACAATCTGTTGTGGTTAACTTGACATATACTGGACGGAAATGTACAATTCTAACTGGCTGGCCGGTCCGTTGGCGGGCGGCAGGTTCTTTGGAAATTCGAAGCAGGCGACGGCGCATCGCGCCGCGGTCGCGATAACGGGGCGCGATGCGCCATTTCGCGCTACCGGTTTGCGCCGGCTTCGCCGCTCCCCGGCGCGCGACAAAGACAGCCTGTCTCAAAGCCTAATAAGTACTACTTAAGGGTTTTTCAAACCCGCGTCACAAGTCTTTGCTCTGCAAAGCCTTGTGGCAAAACTCGCGAGCGAACGGCAAGTTCGGACGACCAATTCAGGGGGCCATGTTGCCTCTGTCTCGTAACGAAAACGTCGCCGCGTCGTTGTATTGGTGGGCCGGGAATGAGCTGCGATGGAACGTGAGCAAAACCGCCGGGAATGGGTGCTGGCCGCCCTCGAGCAATACGAGGGTCGGCTGCTGCGCTATGCCCAGCGCCTGCTCGGCGACCTCGAGGCGGCCCGCGACGTCGTGCAGTTCGCCTTCCTGCGGCTGTGCGACGCGCAGCAGGCCGACGTGGAAGACCGGCTGGCCCCGTGGCTGTTCACCGTCTGCCGCAATAAGGCGCTGGATGGACGGGTAGCTGTAGTTCGCGAAGCGAACCACAGCGAAGCGGCACTGTGTGTCGACCAATTGAGCCGCGAGGTCGATCCGGCATCGGCCGCGGAAGACGCCGAGCTGCACGGCTTGTTGCTGCTGCTGATCGAAACGCTGCCGCCGAGCCAGCGGGAAGCCCTAGACCTGTGGGCCGAGGGGTTCAGCTACACCGAGATCGGCGGCATCCTCGACCGGCAGGAAGGCCACATCCGCGTGCTCGTGCACCGCGGCCTGAAGGCCCTCCGCGAGCATCCGCAGGTGCGGGAATTGCTTTTGGAGGACGACGATTCTCGGTCCCAAGCTCCGCTTGGGACCGCAAGTGCCGAAGCTCCGCTTCGCTAAAGACCTGGAAGCAGAGCTTCCAGATGTGCGTTCCCAAGCAGAGCTTGGGAACGAGGAGAGATACTCATGTCCCAGCACAACGGCGATCACCAGTCGAGCGAGCCGGCGGCCGAGGCGCTCACGGCGCTGGTCCTGAACCAGCTGCATGGCGAAGAGCGAACCGCAGCCGAGGCGCAGCTCGCGGCCGGCGGCGAAGCCGCCCAGCGCGAAGTCCACGAAATCCAGGCCCTCTCCGCCGCTCTCACTGCCGCCCGCAGCAGCCAGCCGCTGCCGCAGCGATCGGCCGAGCTCCGCCAGACAATCGACAATCGGCTGGGCCAGGTCGAGCTGCCGCCGAAGCGCCAACTGCCTTGGAGCGTCGTGGCCGGCGTGTCGGCTGTCGCGCTGGCGTCGGTCCTCTACATTCTGATGTTGCCAGCGGCGCAATCAGCCCGCGAGGGATCGCGGCGTGTGGCGGCGCTCAATCGGGTGCGCCAAGCCGAAGTGGAAGCCGCGGCTGAAAGGCAATTGGCCACGGACAGCTCTGCACCCGTGGACATCAACCAGTGGGTTACCCGCGATCCCGCCTCTGCGCCTCAGCCTGATGCAACAACTCTGCAATCTTCCGTCGGCAGCCGGCGCACCAAAGACGGTTATTTGATCGCCCCGCCGAAGACGACGAACGAGTTGCATACTCAGGCGCCTGGCAATGGGCAGACGGTGCAGCTGCCGCCGCTTGCCTTCGCGGACAAGCCTGCGTCCGTTGACGACTATGGGAAGTTCCCATCCGTCGGCGGCGTGGCAATAGACCACGATGCCATCAAATTCCACGCGACGAAACGTTCTGACGCAGGCGTGGTCGAGGCGGAATTGGCCAGGCACATCGGGGATGATGCGACCCTCAAGCCGGCGGACCCGAAGGCGGCCAAATCGCTGACCATGATGGTAACGCCTAGAATCATCGTTCAAGAGAGCGAGGAGGCGAAGCTGGGAATTGACCTGCCCGATGGAACGCACAGGGTGCAAGTGTGGTTGGACAATGGGCAGAGCGTGTACGTGACGGGCACCGAGCTCGCCGAGCTCGTCAAGCGGACCAAGGAGCGCCTCCTCCGACAGGCCGAAGGCCGCGGAACGGAGCAGTATGAGCGGATCATCGAGAACGCGTTCCTCTCGCCGCGGCAGCAGCCGCTCTCGACGTTCTCGATCGACGTGGATACGGCCTCGTATGCCAATGTGCGGCGGTTTTTGACCGGGGGCAGCCTGCCCCCCGTGAACGCGGTGCGGATCGAAGAGCTGGTGAACTATTTCAAATACGACTATCCGCAGCCGAAGGCGGGCGAGCCGTTCTCGGTGAACATGGAAGTGGCCGAGTGCCCGTGGCAGACGGGGCACCTGCTGCTGCGGGTCGGCCTCAAGGGCAAGGAAGTGGCTAAACAAGAGCGGCCGCCGAGCAACCTGGTGTTCCTGCTCGACGTGTCGGGCTCGATGAGCGACGAGAACAAGCTGCCGCTGCTGAAGTCGGCCATGAAGCTCCTCGTCGGCGAGCTGGGCGAGAACGACCGCGTGTCGATCGTCACCTACGCCGGCGAGGCGGGCCTGCGGCTGCCGCCGACGCGCGGCCACGAACAGTCGAAGATCAACGCGGCGATCGATTCGCTCTCGGCCGGCGGCTCGACCAACGGCAGCGCAGGGATCAACCTGGCCTACGAGCAGGCCGCGGCCTATTTCGCCAAGGGCGGGACGAACCGCGTGATCCTCTGCACCGACGGCGACCTGAACGTCGGCGTCACCAGCGACGACGCCCTGGTCGAGCTGATCAAGCAGAAGGCCGCCGGCGGCACGTTTCTGACCGTGCTCGGCTTCGGCGAAGGGAACCTGAAGGACGCCAAGCTGGAGAAGCTGGCAGACAACGGCAACGGCCTTTACGCCTACATCGACGGCCTCCGCGAGGCCCGCCGCGTGCTCGTCGAGCAGCTCACCGGCAGCACGATCACGATCGCCAAGGACGTGAAGATTCAGATCGAGTTCAACCCGCAGGAAGTCGCCGCCTACCGCCTGCTCGGCTACGAGAACCGCGTGCTGGCCGCCGAAGATTTCAACAACGACGAGAAAGACGCCGGCGAGATCGGCGCGGGCCACACGGTCACCGCGCTGTACGAGCTGGTGCCAGCCGGCGGTGCTGAGGAGCCGGCCCCCGCGGCGCGAGAGCAACTCAAGTACCAGGAGCCAGGAGCCAGGCGCCAGGCGCCAGTCACCGACCACCGATCACCGACCACCGACCACCGACTCACCGAAGCCGCCAAGTCCGGCGAGCTGCTCACGCTCAAGCTACGCTACAAAGAACCCGAGGGGACCGAGAGCCGGCTGCTGGAGCACCCGCTGAAGGACCGCGGGGGCACGTTCCACGCGGCCTCGCGCGACATGCAGTTCGCCGCCTCGGTCGCCAGCTTCGGCATGATCCTCCGCGGCAGCCAGCATCGCGGCAGCGGCAACCTTCCCGCCGTCCTGGAGATCGCCAGCACCTCGCTCGGCGACGACACCGGCGGCTATCGGGCGGAGTTCGTCGATCTCGTCCGCAAGGCGCAGTCGCTGGGGGCGAGATAGGACGGAGCGACAGAGGCGTACTCTCCTTCTCTCGCTCCGGCTAACCCGACGGCCACTGCCGGCAATACTCATACAGCGCCATCGCCGTCGCGTTGGCAACGTTGTAGGCATACGGCAGGCCCCAGACCGGGATTTCAACGACGGCGTCCAGGAGCCGTAGTTCCTCGTCGGTCAGGCCGAGGCGCTCGTTGCCGATGACGAGGGCCGTGCGGCGCTGGAAGCGGAATTCGTGCAGGCTGACGGAGTTGGTCGTCTGCTCCAGCCCGACGAGCGTAAAGCCGGCGGCTTTCAGCTCCTTGAGCACGGGCGGCAGCGTGCGGTGGACTTCGATTGCTACCTGGTCCGCGCCGTCACGGGCGATGGTCTTGTCGATCTTCGGGCTGCCGCAGGCGATTAGCCGGGTGAGGCCGCAGCAGCCGGCGGTGCGGACGATGTTCGAGAGGTTGACATTGCTCCGCATCGGTGCGAGGCAGAGGACGACGTCTCGCGGTCGCGAGAGCGGCGCCGGCGGCTTGTGACGCTGGTGTTCGAATTTGGGATTTGGGATTTGGGATTTGGGATTTGACATGTGCAATAAATCCCAAATCTGAAAATCCCAAGTCCCCAATCAGTAGTTCGGCGTTGGCGGCCGGTAGTCGCCGAAGTCGATGGTGCGGAACCAGTCGATGGTCTTTTTCAGGCCGCCCTCGAGCGGCGTGGCAGGTTCCCAGCCGAGGTGCTGTCTGGCCAGGGCGATGTCGGGCTGGCGGCGGACGGGATCGTCGGCGGGCAGCGGCTCGTGGACGATTTTCGACTTTGCACCGGTGAGCTCGATCACCAGCTCGGCGAGCTGGCGGACGGTGAACTCGACCGGGTTGCCCAGGTTGCACGGGCCGTGAAAACCGTCGGGGCCGTTCATCATGCGGATGATGCCTTCGACCAGGTCGTCGCGGTAGCAGAACGAGCGGCTCTGCTGGCCGTCGCCGTAGAGCGTGATGTCGTCGCCGCCGAGGGCCTGGCGGATGAAGTTCGAGACGACGCGGCCGTCGAAGGGGTGCATCCGCGGCCCGTAGGTATTGAAAATCCGCACGACGCGGATGTTGATCCGGTTCATGCGGTGATAATCGAAGAACAGGGCTTCGGCCGCCCGCTTGCCTTCGTCGTAGCAGGCCCGCGGGCCGATCGGATTCACGTTGCCGCGGTAGGTCTCGCTCTGCGGATGCTCGGTCGGGTCGCCGTAGACTTCGCTGGTCGAAGCCTGCAGCACCTTGGCCTTGCAGCGGCGGGCCATCCCCAGCACGTTGATGGCTCCCAGCACCGAGGTCTTCATCGTCTTGATTGGGTTGAACTGATAGTGCCCGGGAGCCGCCGGGCAGGCCAGGTTGTAGATCTCATCGACCTCCAGGTAGATCGGCTGCGTGATGTCGTGCCGCACGAGGTCGAAATTCGGCCGGCCCAGCAGGTGGGCGACGTTGGTCTTCTGGCTGGTGAAGAAATTGTCGAGGCAGATCACGTCGTGCCCGGCCTCGACCAGCCGCTCGCAGAGATACGAGCCGAGGAAACCCGCGCCGCCGGTAACCAGAATGCGTTTGAGCATGATTTCCGTAGGATAGGCCTCTGGCCTGTCCCGAGTCGTGAGTGACCTAACAATCAGAATATAGGTCATCGCCGCCTGTTTGCCTCGGCCCTAAGCTGGTGCCATGACTGCCGCTTTCGCGATTCGCGCCCGCTGGGTCTTTCCGGTCGATCGCCCGCCGATCGACGGCGGCGTCGTGTCGATTCGCGAGGGCCGGATCGAAGCCGTCGGCCAGAATACGAGCGGACAACCGCCGCGCGACCTGGGTGACGTGGCCCTCCTGCCAGGGCTGATCAACGCCCACACGCACCTGCAGTTCAGCCTGCTGCGGCACCCGCTGGGCCGGCCGGGAATTCCCTTCGCTGATTGGATTCGCCAGGTCATCGACTTTCTGCGGCAGTCCCTACCCGCCGGGAACGATTCGGCACTAGAGGCCGGCCTGGCCGAGTCGCGGGCGGCGGGCGTGGCTGCCGTGGGAGAGATTGCGATCCGCGACTGGCCGAGCGATTTGCCGCAGCCGCCCGCGGATATGAGCGTAGTCGTGTTTCGCGAGCTGCTGGGACTGTCAGAAGAGCGCGTCGGACCGCTCGCCGACCTCGCGGCTGCCCACGTCGAGCAGAGCAGGGCAGGGCAGGTCGCCGGACTCAGTCCGCATGCTCCGTACACGGTGCACCCCGAGGTACTGCGGCGGGCTTGCGAGCTGTCAGCTGCCAGGCAAGTTCCGGTAGCAATGCACCTGGCCGAGACGCGCGAGGAATTGGAGCTGCTGGAATCGCATTCCGGACCGCTCGTGGAATTGCTCGGCTCGCTGGGGGCCTGGCAGCCTACTGCACTTTCGCGCGGCCTGCGGCCGCTCGATTATCTGCTGACGCTGGCCACGGCCCACCGCGCCCTGGTGATTCACGGAAATTACCTCGCTGCCGACGAAATC
>DASRJB010000068.1:0-4266 GCA_035649715.1 Pirellulaceae bacterium | reverse complement strand
CTGCCGAGGTCCCGCCCGGCAGGCGGGACCGACAGAACCCCAGGCTGAAACCGGGTAAGGATAATTCCCAAAGGGGCTCTCTAGTGCTTCAAATCCAAACAGCCATCTGGCGACAGGGTATTGAGCGCAAGCTCAATGTGAGAAAGAAGTTGCGAACTGCCTATAGCCTCCGGGAGGTGTGAAAATCGGGCCGGAGGGCGGGAATTATCCTTACCCTCCCAGGCTCGACAGCCAGCATGAGTTGGATCGCCTGAGACAAATTGTTAGGGCTGGGCCGACTTTTCCGCCGATAGAGGATTTGCGGACTGCGCCGACTTTGCGGGAGGCTTGCTCTAGGTGAATCTCAAGCGGATTGCGGCAATCGGATGGCTACTGTGCGCGGCCAGTGGGGCGGCGGCACAGCATGCCGCGCCCGCGCTCGCTGAGCCCGAAATGGCGGCGACCTCCCCGCTTCAGTTTCCGCAGGCCGACACGCCCGGCGCGGACATGGTCTTCGCGCCCTACGAGGGCAAGAGCCCCTGCGGCGAGTTCGACAACCCCTTCAACAACTACTACGGCGACACCCGCACCGTGCGGTCGTTGGTGCTGGGGCGGGCGTGGGCCGAAATGGAATACCTGGCCTGGGCCAGCAAGCCGACGCACCTGCCGGCGCTGATCAGCACCAGCCCGAGCGGCACCGATCCGGCCGACGCGGGAATCCTTGGTCCAAACGGCTCCGTGTTATTCGGGGCCGACACGACGCAGAACACGCTCCGCTCCGGCGCGCGGTTTAACTTCGGCTACTGGTTCACGCCCCAGCACATCGACGGCGTCGAGACGCGGCTCTTGTGGGTGGGCGGCGAGCGGATCAACTTCCATGCGATCGGCGGCGACGACCTGATCCTGGCGACGCCGTTCATCGATGCCACCACCGATTTGCCCAGCGCGGTGCTGATCTCGTTTCCGGGCCTGCTGGACGGCGAAGCCCGCGTGCGTTCGAACATGCAGCTGTTCGGGCTGGAAGTCCTCGGGCGGCACATGCTCGGCTGCGAGGCCTGCTCGCGGCTGGACGTGATCGGCGGCTGGCGCTATCTGCGACTGGAAGACACGGTCAGCGCCGACAGCATTTTCCTGTCGCTCGACGACGCCAGCGGCTTCGACACCGATACGATCGTTGCCCGCAGCGACAGCTTCAGCTCCAAGAACGACTTTCACGGCGGCGAGTTCGGCCTGGTCTATCGCTGGTGGAACTGCTGCTGGGCGGTGAACCTGACGGGCAAGGTCGCCCTCGGCGGCACGCGGACGATCGCCCAGGTCCGCGGCACGACGACGACCATCTCGCCAACCAACGACGTCACGGTGACCGAGGGGGGCGTGTTCGCTCAGCCCTCGAACATCGGCCAGTACGAACGAAAAGACTTCGCGGCCGTCGGCGACGTCGGCGTCAAGCTCGAATACGCCTTCACGCCGCAGCTCCGCTTCACGCTGGGCTACAACTGGATGGCCTGGTCGAGCGTGGCCCGCATCGGCGAGTCGATCGACACGGTCGTCGATCCTTCGCAGCTCGCCCCCAATAGCAACCCCGCCGCCACGCGCCCCGGTTTCGCTTTCCGGGACAACAGCTTCTGGTCGCACGGCCTGACGCTGGGTGGCTACTACGATTTTTGAGACGGCGGCGCGGGCTCTTGCTCCGGCAGCGGCTCGAAGACGACGGGTTCTTCGGCGGCGGCCGGCTCGATGAGGCCGAATTGAGCCAGGCGGCGCAGCAACCGGTTGCGGTTGACACCGAGCAGCTCCGCCGCCTTCGACTTGTTGCCGCGGGCCTTCCGCAAGGCCCGCTCCAGGATTTCGCGTTCGATTTGCTCGAGCAGTTCGTCCAGCCGAATCGACTCGTCGTCGCGCGGGGCGCGCTGCGCCGCGCTCTCGGCCGCCTCGATCCAGTCGGGCAAATCGGCCGGGGCGATCCGCGGGCCGGCCGCTCGCTCGCAGGCCTCGCGGACCGCGGCGGCCAGCTGGTCGATGTTGCCCGGCCAGGGCAGTGCCAGCAGGCGCTCCAGCGCCGCCGGCAGGAAGCCCGCCCGCTGCGGCCCGCCCGCCGCGTTGGCTTCCTCGAGAAAGTGTTGGGCCAATAGCGGAATATCGCGGCGGCGACGGGCCAGCCCGGGCAGCCTGATCGTGAGCGTGCCCAGGGCCAGGGCCAGGTCCGCGCGGAACTTGCCCTTGGTCACCAGCCGCGATAGCGGCCGGCCCGCAGTGGCCAGCGTGTGCAACTCGATATGTGGAAACTGCAGAAAGCCCGCCAATTCCTGCTGAGCCTCTTTGCTCAGCCGATCAACGTCCAGCAGCAGCGCCTCGGCGGGCTGCTCGCCCGGCTCGGCTTGCCGGAGGACGCCGGCGAGCAACCGCTGCATCTGCTCGGCATCGGCCAGCGCGCAAGCGATGGGCACGAGTGGACCCGGCGCCTGGCGCGCGTGGTGGATCGTCCGGGCGACGTGCTCGCGGCCGCTGCCTTGCGGGCCGACGACCAGCACGCGGGCGCGGGTTTCTGCAGCGACGCGGACTTGCTCCCGCACCGCGTGCATCACGTGGCTCTCGCCGATGAGCTGGCCGATAGAAAATCGCTTGCCAAGCTGCCCGCGCAAATCCGCCAGCAGGGCGTGCAGTCGCTCAGGCGTCGGCGCTGCCAAAGTCTCGGCCGCCGGCAGCTCCTGGGGCGGTTGCACGACGACCAGCAGCAATCCGCCTTCCGCGGCGGACTTTCCGCTCAGCGTCACGAATCGCGCCGGCCGCTGCTCAGACGGGCGATTGGCCAGCGCCGGCCTGCCCACGGATCCGCTGGCGACAGTGCCCGTGAAGGCTTCCGGCGGCGGGCAGAGCGCAGCGGCGACCGAAGTCAGCGGCACGTCGCCGCCGGTGTGGTAATCGCACCGCAGTCCGACGAGCTTTTCCGCATCCACGCCGGCCCACTCGCCCAGCGATCGGCTGGCGAAGACGATCCGCCTTTGACTGTCGAGCACAAAGAGGGGGGTTGCCGTCTCCTCGAGCGTTCGCAACAACAGGCGGCCGGGAGAAAGCGGGCGTGGCATGAGCGAACGGCCAGCGGCTGGAACGCGAGAAAACGTGGGCCAGCCGTCATTATACTTCGCCCGCCGCTATTGCGGCGCGGCAGCCGTGGCGGCGATTTGTGGTGCCGGCGGCTGCTGCTGAACGGTCTGGATTCCCGGCCGCAGCACGCTCTCGGAGTTGACGGCGGCCTGCATCAGCCGGCCGGGAAGTGCGCCGACGCCGACAACGAGCAGGGCGCACAGCACGGTGGCCAGCCAGGCCGTCCGGCCACCAGCCGCGGCGGCCGGCTGGGCCGCGCTCTGGAAGTACATGACGGCGACGATCCGCAGGTAATAGGCGGCGGCGATGGCGGCATTGAGCGCGCCGGCGACTGCCAGCACCGCGAAGCAGAGCGGCACGCCGCCCTTCAAATCGGTCGTGGCGAGCTGCACTGCAGCACTGAACAAGTTGAGCTTTCCCCAAAAGCCGGCCAGCGGCGGCAGCCCGGCCAGAGAGAACATGAAGACGGCCAGCGCCCCGGCGACCAGCGGCTGCGAGCGGGCCAGGCCGGCCAGCTCATCGACGCCGCTCACGTCGCGGCGTACCGAGCCGAGGAACGACAATGCGGCGAACGTGCCCATCGTCGCCAGCGAATAGACCAGGACGTAGAACAGCATCGACGTGACGCCGCCGCGGATCGTCGGCTGCCCGGCCGATGCCGCAGCTGCCGCCGCCGCCAGGCCGATCAGCAGGTAGCCGCCGTGGGCGATCGACGAATAGGCCATCAGGCGGCGGACGTTTTTCTGCCACAGGGCGCAGACGTTGCCGATCGTCATGGTGACGATCGCCAGCACCAGCGCCACTTGCCACGCCAGGTCGGCGGCTCCCGGCATCGCCACGACGACCAGGCGGATGAATCCGGCGACGCCGGCGATCTTCGGCGCGACGGCCAGGAGACCCGCGTTGGCGTTGGTTGTGCCCTGATAAACGTCCGGCGCGTAGAACTGCAGCGGGACAATCGCCAGCTTGAATCCCAAGCCTGCGGCGATGAGAGCCAGCGCCAGCCCGGCCAACGGCGCGAGCGGGCTGGCGGCGAGCAGCTTCGGGCTGGCCAGCGCCTCGCGAATGCCCGGCATCGCGGGTGTGCCGGCGATCAGCGTCGTCTTCCCCAGGCCATACAGGAACGCGAATCCGTACAGCAGCAGCGCCGACGAGAGGATGCTGAGGAAGAAGTACTTCATC
>DASRJB010000067.1:0-6326 GCA_035649715.1 Pirellulaceae bacterium | reverse complement strand
CAATACGGCTCGAGGGGAAGGACCTGGCCGGCGTTCCGCCCCATCGGCGGAACGTGGCCTTGGTTTTTCAGAACCTCGCGTTGTACGAACACCTGACGGCTCGCGACAATTTGGCGTTTGGATTGCACGACAAGGGAGGACAACAGGTAACCGAAACGGCGAAGCTGCTGGGGATCGAGCACCTGCTGACGCGCTTTCCGGCGGAGCTTTCCGGTGGAGAGCAACAGCGGGTGGCCTTGGGCCGGGCAATCGTCAGGCAGCCAGCGGCTTTGCTGCTGGACGAGCCGCTGTCGAGCCTCGATGGGCCGGCGCGGCGCGACCTGCGGCGGGAGCTGAAGCGTCTGCAAAGACAACTCGGCGTGCCGACGATTTACGTCACCCATGACCAGGCGGAAGCCTTGCTGCTCGGCGATCGTATAGCAGTGATCGATAAAGGACGGTTGCAGCAGATGGGTCCGCCGGAAGAAATTTATCAGCACCCCGCAAATCGTTTCGTGACAGAGTTTTTTGATCTTCAAGAAATCCACGCCCTCGCAGAGAAATTTCGACGCAGCGATCGATCAACGGAACCCCTGACCACCGACAACTCACCCGCACCCGCGGCTAACCATATCCCGAATCCCTGATTTGCCCGCAACTTGCCCGAGGGCCTGACCATGAACCCCGCTGACATGCTCCGCATCGTCGATTCGCTCCACCGCGAGAAGAACATCGACAAGGAGATCGTCTTTCTGGCCATCGAGGCAGCCCTGGTCACCGCTGCCAAGAAGCACTACGGCGAGCTGGAAGACATCCAGGTCACGATCAACCGCGAGACGGGCGAGGTGACCGGCCTGCACAACGGCCTGCCGATGGACCAGGCCGAAGTCAGCGGCCGGATTGGGGCTCAGACCGCCAAACAGGTCATCATCCAGAAAATCCGCGAGGCCGAGCGCGATTCGCTCCTGGGGGAATACGGCGAGCAGATCGGCACGATGGTTAACGGCGTCGTCACGCGGAACGAGGGTCCCGCGACGATCGTCTCGCTCGGCACGATCGAGGCGATCCTGCCCCGCAGCGAACAGATTCCCGGTGAGACGCACCACCCCAACGAGCGCGTGCGGGCGATTATCTTCGAAGTCAAGCCGCAGGGCAGCCGTGTGAAGGTCGTGCTTAGCCGCACGCGGCCGCAGCTCATTCAGCGGCTGTTCGAGCAGGAAATCCCCGAAATCGCCGACGGCGTGATCACGATCAATGCGGTCGCCCGCGAGCCCGGCCACCGCAGCAAGGTCGCCGTGTCCAGCAGCGACCAGCGGGTCGATTGTGTGGGGGCCTGCGTCGGCGTCCGCGGCAACCGCATCAAGAACATCGTGGACGAGTTGGCCGGCGAGCGAATCGACATTGTCCGCTACAACGACGACGCCGAGACGCTGATCCGGGCCTCGCTGCAGCCGGCCGAGGTCGATCAGGTGCTGCTCTGCGACATGATCGGCCGGGCGATCGTGCTCGTCCGTGAGGACCAGCTCTCCCTGGCCATCGGCCGCAAGGGGCAGAACGTCCGCCTGGCCAGCAAGCTCTGCGGTTGGGACATCGAGATCATGACCAACGAGGAGCTGGAGCAGCAGATCGACCGCGCCGTAGGCGGCTTCATGCAGATCGAAGGCATGAACGAGGAGGTCGCCCAGCGGCTGGTCGAGCAGGGGTATCTGTCGTACGACGACCTCTCGGTGATCGAGCCCGACGCCCTGATGGAAATGGGCGGCCTCACGGAGGAGCAGGTCGCCCACATCGTCGAGCAGGCCGACGTGCTGGCCCAGCAAGCCGAAAAGGCCGCCGACGAAGAACGCCGCCGCAAGAAGCAGGAAGCCGCCGCCGCCGAAGCCGCCGCCGCAGCCGGGGGCGCCGCTGCGCCCGCCACCGCGACGCCGCCCGCCGAGGCTGCCGCACCACCCGCGCCAGCCGCCGAACCGACCGCTTCCAAGGACGAGTCGCAGCCGGCCTAGCTGGCTGCTAGCTGCAGCGGCGGCCTCGGCCAGCAACGAATCGAAAAAGTCTGATGATTCTGCGTGCTTCCAGCCGATAATGGCCGCACGAGGATCGCGATGCTGGCGCACGTGCACGTGATGAAAACCGCCGGACAGACGGTGCGGGAAATCCTGCGCCAGTCGTTTCTCGGCCGCCACTGCGACTTGCGGGCCGTGGGCGAAGTGGCGACCGCGGCGGATTTGCGCTGGGCGCTGCGCGTCTATCCGGGGCTGAAGAGCATCGCGGGGCACCAGGTTCGCCTGTATGGCGACCTGGACGCAGTCGGCCCGCCGCTGAGCTATTTCACGTTCCTCCGCGACCCGGTCACGCGCTGCGTCTCGCACTTCCAGTTCGGCCGGCGGAACGGTTCGCAGGCGACGCTCGAGGAATTCCTCACCTGCCACGCCGACCATCAAACGCGGCACCTGGCGGGGACCAGCGACGCCCAAGCGGCGATCGAGCTGCTCGAGGAGCGCCGCGTTTTCGTGGGGCTAATGGAGCGGTTCAACGAGTCGCTCGTCCTGCTCGAGCGCTGGAGCGGCGAGGCACTCCAGTTGCCCTACCGTTCGCAGAACATCGCCGCCAGCAGCGAGCTGAAACGGCGGCTCCTGGCAGACGAACGGGCGCTGGCGCGTATTCGCGAATGCCATCAGCAAGATCTGGAGCTTTACCAGTACGTCCGCGACGTGATCTATCCGCGGCAGCTCCAGCGATTCGGCAGCGAGCTGGCCGCCGAAGTGGCGGAACTCGAGGCCGCGCTTCCCGCCCCGACCATCCTTTCGTTCGGCCGGCTCCTGGCCAAGGCGAAGCGGGACCTGCTCTACAAGCCACTGACCCGCAGCCCGCATCGGCGTGCGGCGTGAGGCGAAACCCGGCCGCAGTCTGAACATTGGTACGCTATTTGCAGTATAGTTCCCATTGGCGCGCCTGCCTGCCATTTCGGCAACAGAACCAGCGCGGGACCGCACAAACTGGGCGTTCTCTAAGGCTAATAAGTACTACTTAAGGTATTTCGTTGCGATCGGCGTAAATCATTGCTGCCACAGACGTTGCAGCCGAGATTTCGTTCGAAGGGCTGGCGCAGCCCGCCCAACCAGGGGCCCCGCAGCTGAGAGTTCCTAGCCGAGCAGCTCGCGAATCAGCCGCTCGTCCTTTTCCACGATGCGGATCGGGCGGCCGCCCGGCGCGACGATCTCCTTCGTGAAATCGATGCCCAGAATTCGGCAGATCGTGGCCATGAAGTCGCTGGCGGCGATCGGCCTGTCGATGACTTCGGCCCCTTGAGCGTCGGTGGCGCCGACCGTTTGCCCACCGGGAATCCCGCCGCCGAACAGCACGCTCGACCAGGCCTTGGCATAGTGGTCGCGGCCGCCGGTCGTATTGACCCGCGGCGTGCGGCCGAACTCGCCCATCCAGATCACGAGGGTCGAATCGAGCAGCCCGCGCTCGTGCAGGTCGCCGACCAGCGACGACAACCCGCTATCGACTTGCGACATCAGCGTGCGAGTCTGGGCGGCCACGTCGCGGAAGTGCGAGTCCCAGTTCGACAGGTAGACTTCGACGAAAGCCACGCCCGCCTCAATCAGCCGGCGGGCCAACAGGCAGCCGCGGCCAAAATCGCTCTCGCCATATTTGCGGCGCGAGCTGTCCGGCTCCTGCGAGAGGTCGAAGCAGCCGCGCTTGTCGGAGCGGATGAGCTTCAGAGCGCTGGCCAGCCCGGCCTGGTGCGCCGCGGCCGGCGGCGAAGCGTACTGCCGCGCGAAGGCGCCTTCGACTCGCTCCAAGAGCGCCGTGCGGCGGTCGAACTCCGCCGGCGGTACGGCCGGCTCGGAGTTTTCGAGACCACGGCCCAGATCGTTCAAGACGACGGGCTGGTGCAGCGGCCCGCGATATCCGGGATCGCGAAGGAAGTCGTACTTGTTCAGCGGCGAGCCGGTGACGACGAAGTTCGGCAGCTCCGCCGCGGCATCGCCCAGCTCGGCCGAGACGGTAGAGCCCAGGCCCGGATACGTCACGCCGCCCGCGCCCGGCCGGTAGCCGGTGTGCATGTAGATCCGGGCCCGACCGTGGTCGGCCTCGCGGGTGCTCATCCCGCGGAGGATCGCCCCATGCTGCATGAGCTGTGCGACCTGCGGGAATTTCTCACCGACTTGAATGCCGGGCACGGACGTGGCGATCGCAGCCAGATCGCCGCGGATGCTCTCGGGCGCGTCGGGCTTGGGATCGAACGTCTCGATGTGGCTCGGACCGCCGTCCATCCAGAGCAGGATGCACGATCTGGTCCGCCGTTTGGCATTGGACGGCTCGGCGGCTCGCGCCGCCAGCGCGCCGAACCAGCCCGAAAGCGACGCGCTGCCGACTCCGGCCGCCGCCAGCCGCAGCAGCTCGCGGCGGGAGAAACTATTTGGGATTGGGGATTGGGGATTGGGGATTTGGGACATGACTCTTGCTCTACCACTCACCACTCACTCCGCCTAGTGATTGAGGACAAATTCACCGCTATTGAGCAGGGTCCAGAGGACGTCCTGATAGGCCGCCCGCCGGTCGCCGGCGCCCTCGACGTATTCCAGCATCCAGAGGCGATCTTCCGCGCTAGGCCGACGCGAGAGGGCCGCCAGATAGATCGACTCGATCGCCTCTGCTGGGGTGGGATCGCCCTTGAGCAGCCGCGACAGGCCGGGCGTCTCGCGATTCAGCAGGTCGCCGTTGAGCAGCTTCAGGAACTGCGGGACGCCGGTGTTCACCTGGCTGCCAACCGTCTCGTCGGGCCGCATCGCGAAGGCCCGCACAAACTCCTCCCGAGGCGTCTTCGGCAGGGCCGCAAGCGGCTGCGCTGTGCTCGGCTTCGCCCCCGGCTTGGGCAGAACGGGATAGAGCACCACCGACAGCGAGTCGTAGAGCACCTCCGGCCGCAGCGGCTTCACCGCCATGCGGCCGAACCGATCAGTGTCAGCCTCATTCTGCGACAGCGCCTGGCTTGTGCGCCGATACGCCCGGCTGCTCGTGATCGAGCGAATCAGGTGCTTCAGGTCGAATCCGGACTCCGCCAGCTCCCGCGCCAGAAATTCGAGCACGGCGCTTTCCGCCGGCGCCCGATCGGCACTAAACGAATCGAGCGGCTCGACGAGTCCGCGGCCAAAGAGCCCGGCCCACATTCGGTTGGCGGCGTTGGCCGCAAACCAGGGGTTTTCGCGGCTGACGACCCACTCGGCGAATTGCGGTCGATAGGGCGGCTGCGTCCCGGCAAAATGCTGCGGCGCCCTAAGGAAGCGGGCCCGCACGACCTGGCCAGCCAGCTTGCCTCCGGTCTGGGGAACAACGAGGGCCGCGCCGCTCTCGCCCGGCGCGACGTGCCAGACGCTGAACCTCTCGTTCATCTCGTCCTCGGGCGGCGACTCGGTGAACGTCCAGCCGGCGGGATTCTTGCCGCTGGTGAGCCCCTTTCGCAGATGGCTGAAGAACGCCGCCATTTCCCAGAAGTCCGTCTGCTTCCACGGCGCGAACGGATGATCGTGGCATTCGGCGCACCGCAGCTGAATGCCCAGAAACAGCCGGGCCGTCGAATCGGCCAGCAGGTTCGGCTGCGGCTCGAAGTTCTCGCAGTTGGCCGCGATGAACCCGGTCTGCGGGTTGTCGCGAAGCTTGCCTGCGGCGGTCAGCAGCTCGGTGACAATCGCGTCCCAGCCGCGATTGCGATTGAACTGCTCCGCGAGCCAGGGCGTGAATGGATCGCGGACTGCCTTGGTGCTGCCCTTGTCGCGAGGCGTGATCAGCTCGTTCCAGATTGTGGCGAAGTGTTGCCCGTAGGCCGGCGAGTCGAGCAGCCGATCGATCGCCAGCCGGCGCTTGGCGGGATCGCTGCTCTCCAGAAATGTGACGGTTTCTTCGTAGGCCGGCACGCGGCCGGTGATGTCGAGCGTGACGCGCCGGAGGAATTCAGCGTCGCTGGCCGGCGGTGCGGACGTGAGTTTCGCCTCGGCCAGGCCGCGATCGATCAGCCGGTCGATTTCGTCGCTGGCGCGCCGCACGTCGCGCTCTTGCCCGGTGGCCGCGGCTGCCGCCAGGAGGATCCACAGCATCGCGAAGGCAATCGGCCGCATCGGCGCAGCCTCCTAGCGCGGAACGAGCCGCAAGTAATCGATACCGACCAGGTACGCTCTTGTCGCGGCGGCGTTGGCGCCGTCGATCGTCACGGTCAGCCGATGCGGGCCGGCAGTCAGGCTCCGCCGGCCGAGCTCCACCTCGCCGCTGGCGAGCACGTCGGGATAGTTGTAGAGGTCGAGCGGCTGCTCGCCGCAGGGCTCGCCGTCGAGTGCCAGTGC
>DASRJB010000066.1:0-18430 GCA_035649715.1 Pirellulaceae bacterium | reverse complement strand
TACGCCCGCTGCCGCACGCATTCGCCGGCGCAGCGGCCCGAGCTGGCAACCGTCCCTTAGCGAGCATCATGACCGCATCGCCCCTCACCATCGGCTTCGACGTGCGGCCCGGCAACTCGGGGCCAGCCCGCTATGTAGCTGCCCTGGCGCGCGGACTCTCCGACGCCGGCTGGAATGCGGTCTTCCTGGATTCGACAGAGCCTGCCTCGGCTGTGCCGATGGAGCACACCACCAACGTGCCTGCGCGGCGGACCGCGATCTCGTTCCGCCGCGCCGTTCCAGCCTTTGCCCGTTGCTGGGCCGGCTTTCACCGAGAATCCAGCCGCCTGGCGAGCAGGTTGCGCTCGACCTCGGTGGATATTCTGCACACGCAAAACACCGGTTGCGAGGAAATGCCGGTCGCTGCTCGTTGGGCCGGCTTGCCGCGGGTGCTGGGCACGTTCCACGTCGATTCGACGTACGACCTGGAGCGCGTTCGCAGCGGCCTGACGCACCGCGTGCTGGAGTGGTACAGCAACCGCAGTTTGCACCGGGCGATCGCCGTCAGCGAAGCCACCAAGCGCGACTGGATGCGGCGGACCGGAATCGCCGCCAAGCGCGTCGTAACAATTCACAACGGAATCGATCCCGACGACTTTCGCCGACGGCAACCGATCGAATCGGCGCGTGGGCAGCTCGGTCTTCCGCGGGACGCGGTCGTCCTCGGCGGTCTGGGACGGCTCGATCCGGCCAAGGGGTTCGGCGATCTGGTAGAGGCGCTGGCGCTCCTGCACACCGAGTTTCCGCAGCTGTATGTGGCCATCGCCGGGGCCGGGCCGCTCCGCGAATCGCTGGCCGCGCTGGCCGCTGAACGCAGCGTCGCTAGCCGTTTCATCCTGCTCGGCTTTCAGCCCGATGTAAACCTGGTGCTGGACGCGTGCGATGTGTTCGTCTTGCCGTCGCTATGCGAGGCGCTGCCGTTTGCCCTGCTCGAAGCGATGGCCCACGAACTGCCGGCAGTCGGTACGGGTGTCGGTGGAGTGCCGGAGGTGATCGTGCCGGGCGAGACGGGATTCGTGACTCCGCCGCGAGATCCGCAGGCCCTGGCGGCGGCCCTGCGCCCACTCGTGGCGTCAGCGCAGCTCCGCGAGCGCCTGGGCCGGGCCGGCCGCGAGCGAGTCCAGCGGCACTTTCACGAGCGCGACATGATCCGCAAGACGGTGGACGTCTACCGCGAGTTGGTGCGCGGCCAGCGCATGCAAAGGACGCCTGCAATCGCATGAAGACCTTTCGCGTCGCCGTTGCCGCTTCGGGCCTGGGACATGTCTCCCGGGGGATCGAAGCATGGGCTCAGGACTTGGGCCATGCGCTCGCCAGCCGAGGCGTGGACACGCTCCTCTGCAAGGCCGCCGGAAACCCAGAGAACGAGCACGAGCGAGTGATCGGCTGCTGGACACGCGAATCGCCGCAGGCGCGGCGCCTGGTCCGGCGGCTGCCGCGATTCTTGGGCTGGCGGCTAGGGCTGGGCAGCGGCTACGGCGTCGAGCAGACGACGTTTGCCTGGAATTTGCTCGGACTGCTGCGGCGCGAACGAATCGACCTGTTGCACGTGCAGGACCCGCAACTCGCCCTGCTCGTTCAGCGTGCCAATCGGCTGGGCCTCGTGCGCACGCGGTCGCTACTGGCTCACGGGACCGAAGAGCCGCTCGATTTTCAGCGGCGCATCACTTACCTCCAACACTTGGCGCCGTGGCACCTGGAAGAGTCGCGGGCGGCGGGCGTCTATAAGCCGACCTGGACGGCGATTCCCAATTTCATCGACACCGAGCGATTCGCTCCCCGCGATGCGAAAACAGAGAGCAAGGCGCTGGCACTTCGGAGCGAGTTGGACATTCCACCGTCGGCACTCGTGGTGCTAAGTGTTTCGGCGATCAAGCAGCATCACAAGCGCATTGACTACGTGCTTCGCGAATTCGCGGCGGTGCGCAGAAAGCGGCCGGATTTGCCGGTGTGGCTTGTCATCGCCGGCGGTTGGGAGCAAGACACCGATGAGTTGATCCGCTACGGCGAACGATGCCTTGGCGATCGAGTCCGGTTCCTGGTGCGGTTCCCGCGCGCTTCGATGCCGGAGCTCTATCGAGCCGCGGACCTGTTCGTGCTCGCCAGCCTCAAGGAGATGATGCCGATCGCTCTGTTGGAAGCCACCTCGAGCGGCTTGCCGTCCCTGGTGAACCAGCACCCCGTCATGCAGTGGATGATCGGCGCGGGCGGCCGCGCGATCGACATGGCCACGGAGGGCAGCCTGGCCGCCGAACTGCAGCCGCTACTGGCCGACGACGCGCTCCGCCGCCAACTCGGACAGCAAGCTCGCGAGCACTGCATCGCCAACTTCAGCGAGGACGCAGTCGTCGAGCAGATCCTGGCCTATTACGAGCAAATCCTCTCACCGGCGCCGCAGGCGGCTGCGGCCCTGGCGGCGAGCACATGAAAGTCAGCGTGATCATTCCGACCTTCAACAGCGGCCGCCTGGTCGTCCAGGCGATCGACAGCGCCTTGGCGCAGACGCATGCCGCCGCGCAGATCGTGGTGGTCGATGACGGCTCGACCGACGATACCTGCGATCGGATACGGCCTTACCTCGATCGCCTCGAGTACGTGCAGCAGCCCAATCGCCGCGTTGCGGCGGCCCGCAACGCGGGACTGGCGCGGGTTACCGGCGAGCTGATCGCGTTTCTCGACGCCGACGACGCCTGGCACCCGCACAAGCTGGCGCGGCAAGTGGATGTGCTCGCGCAGCGGCCGGAGATCGGCGTGTTGGCGACGGGCCTGACGGACTGGCCGGGCCCGTTGGCTGCCGAACTGCCGCCCGCACCGGGCACGATCGCGGCCGTGAGGCTGGTGGAAATGCTGCTCTTCAATCCACTGGCCACGTCGTCGGTTGTCATTCGCCGGGAGCTGCTGGAGCGCGTAGGCCGATTCGACACCGAGCTGTTCGGCCCCGAGGATTACGACCTCTGGCTCCGCTGTGCGCAGCAGTCGCAGGTCGCGATTCTGCGCGAGCCGCTGACCGGCTATCGCGACACGTGCGGCAGTCTCGGCAAGCAGGCCGAGACGATGCGGCAGGGCCTGTTGCGGATTCACGCCAAACTCGACGCGGCCGGAGTCTGGCCCAACCCTTGGCTGCGGCGGAAATGTCGCGCCCATCTCGACTACACGACCGGATACATGTTCTTTGCCGGCGGCAAGGCGCGGCAGGCCACGCGGCTGCTCTTGCAGTCGCTCGCCGGCTATCCCTGGCCCCTGTCGCCGCCGGATGTCCGCTGCCATTGGGCGCGGGTGCGGCTGCTGTTTCGCTCGCTCACCTCCCGGAAGCAAGTGCCGTCATGAGCCTGCTAACTCGTCTGAAACGGGGCGAAGGCCCAATCTGGAGCCGCCTGAAGCCGTTCGCGCGGCAGGTGTTGGCGTTTCACCTGCCGGTCAACGGCCTGACGCGGCCCGCGTGGCGGGGCCTATACGCCGTACACGTCGGACTCCGCGAGGGCTGGATTTGGGCCCGCCGATTTTTCTGGCACGAGCCGCTATTTCGCAGCCAATGCGCCGCCGTGGGACCGGGGCTGTGGATGGAGGAGCTGCCCTATATTCAGGGGCAAGGCCGAATCACGCTCGGCCGCCACGTGAGGCTCTCTGGCCGGCCGGAAATCGCGTTCAGCAACCGACACGCCGACAATCCGGAGCTGACGATCGGTGACGAGACGTTTCTCGGGCACCTCTGCAACTTGCGGATTGCCCGCTCGGTCCGCATCGGCTCGCACTGCCTGATTGCGGGAGGCGTAACGATCGCCGATTTCGATGGACATCCGCTCGACGCAGCAGCGCGCCGGGCCGGGGCGACATTGACGGCCGGCGATATCCGGCCCGTGGAAATCGGCAACGACGTCTGGATCGGACAAAGCGCGGTGATCCTCAAGGGCGTTCGGATTGGCGACCGGGCCGTTGTCGGTGCGCAGGCCGTTGTGACTCGCAACGTGCCGGCTGATTGCGTCGTCGCCGGCAACCCGGCGCGAGTCGTTCGTAATCTGGAGCAGCGTGTGCAGGCGGAACGCCCGGCCGTGCAACGGGAGCTGGTCGCGGCCGAATGAGGGGCAGGCACAAACCTTGGGAGGGCCTCGCGACATGTTGACCCATTCGCTGCCGACCGCGGAACAATCGACCGCTGTTCCCTCCGCGCCCTTGCATGTCGTTCACGGCGTCCTGTCACTGGATTGCGGCGGGCTAGAACGCCTGGTGGTGAATCTGGTTCGCGAAGGCCGGCGGCGCCAACAGCGCGTCTCGGTCGTGTGCATTGAGCGGCCGGGGCGACTGAGTCCGGCAGTCGAAGCTGCGGGCGCCGAAGTACTGAGCCTGGACAAGCCGCCCGGACGCAGCGCCGCCGCCGTTCGGCAGGCCGCGCAGCTACTCCAGCGCTTGCAGCCTGACGTCATACACACGCATCAGATCGGGGCGCTTTGGTACCTGGGCCAGGCGGCGCGGCCGCAGCGGATCCCTGTGCTCCACACCGAACACTCCGACCACGTTGCCCACGCGCGGGGTTGGCTGGCCAAGCTCAAGATCCGCTGGCAATGGCGGACCACGGCCCGGTATGCCCGGCGGTTTTGCTGCGTCTCGGACGACATCGCCCGGTCTGTGCGCCGCTACGGCACGGTACCGCGAAAGAAAGTCGAAGTCGTCCCCAACGGCATCGACCTCGCTGGCTATGACTCCGCTGCCGGTTCGGCCGAGATCCGCGCCGAGCTGGGCTTGCCGGCGGGAACGCTCGTCATAGGCACCGTCGGCCGGTTGGTGGAGGTCAAACGCCAGGATCTGCTCATTGCCTCCTTCGCTCAACTGCGCCAGCGCGGTCGTCATCCGCAGACGCGGCTGCTCATCGTTGGCGACGGACCGGAACGTGGCCGGCTGGAGGCCCTGGCCCGCCGCCTCGGCGTCCACGAGCAAACGGTGTTCGCGGGCTACCAGGCTCAGCCGGAGCGGATGCTGCGGGCGATGGACCTGTTCGTACTTACTAGCCGGCATGAGGGGATGCCGCTGGCCCTCTTGGAAGCCTGGGCGGCAGGACTGGCGGTCGTGTCATCGGCCGTGGGATCGATTCCCCAGACAGTTATGCACGGCATTAGCGGAATGCTGTTTCCCAGCGGCGACGTGGCGGCGCTCACCGACACGCTTGAGCGGCTGCTCGACGCTCCGTGGATCATCAGCCAGCTCGGCCGCCGCGGCCGCGCTCGAGTCGAATCCCGCTATTCGCTGGAGCGAATGGCCGCCGCTTATCGCCAGCATTACGAGGCGCTCGTCGCCAAGGTTCAGCCGTGAGAATTCTCGCAATCACCAACCTATATCCCAACCCGCAACAGCCGCACCGCGCGCCCTACAACCGGCATCAGTTCCGAATGCTAGGGGAACTGCATCCGCTGCGGGTCATCGCGCCCATCGCCTGGACCGACGAATGGTCGGCCCGGCGGCGGGGTTTGCCGGCGCTGCCGTCTCGCCGCCTTCAGCACGACGGGCTGACCGTCGATTACCCGCGCTACTGGTTCACGCCCAAGATTCTCCGCGGCTTGTATGGCCGGTTTTACCTGGCCTCAATCCGCGCGACCTTCCGCCGCGTGCGGGACGAGTTCCAGCCCGAGATCATCTTCGCGCCCTGGGCCTATCCCGATGGCCACGCCGCCGTGCAACTGGCTCGGCTGTCCGGGCTGCCGGTGGTCGTGCAAGTACACGGCTCTGATATTCGTGAGCTCGATCGCTTTGCCGCGCGCGTCCCAGGTACGATCGCCGCAGTCCGCGATGCCGACGGCGTGATCGCTGTGTCTCAGGATTTGGCCGAGAGGGTCATCGGGCTGGGCGCAGCGCCGCGGCGGGTCCGCGTCGTCATCGACGGCGTGGACAAGCGGACGTTTCATCCGGGGCCGAAGGCCGAAGCCCAGCGGCGAGTCGGCCTTTCGCCCGCGGCCAAACACCTGCTCTTTGTGGGGAACCTCGTTCCCGTCAAGGGACTCGACGTCTTGCTGGAAGCGTGCCGGCGCCTGCCTGGGCCTCGCAGCCAGTGGCAGCTGCACGTGGTCGGCGCGGGGCCGCTCGACGAGTCGCTCCGGAGCACGGCCGAGTCGCTGGGGCTGGCAGACAGCGTCTCGTTTCATGGCCCGATCGCCCACGCCGAATTGCCCGATTGGTTCCGCGCCGCCGACCTGTTCGTGCTCGCCAGCCGCTCGGAGGGAGTGCCCAACGTGCTCCTGGAAGCCGCGGCCTGCGGCCTGCCGTTCGTGGCTAGCCGCGTCGGCGGCATTCCGGAGATCGCCAGCATCGGCGCCAGCCGGCTCGTTCCTCCCGAGCAGCCGGCGGTCCTGGCCGAGGCGATATCCGGAATGCTGGCAGACCCCGGACCGGCTGGCGACGGACCGCGCGACCGACGCGACGCCGTGGCCGAAATCGCCCAGTTCCTGGAGTCCTTCGTCCGCCCCGCGCGACCGGCGCCTCCTGCGCAGACGCAGTCCCATCCCCTTTCCACGACAAGAGCATGACGACCGCCCTGGCAACTCCGATCTTGACGCAACAGGCTGTTGCCGATTCGGACGACGGCCTGCGGGGACGCGATATCGTCTGCTTCAGTCACGATTGGGCCGGCGATCCGCTTTCCAAGACTCATTTGATGCGGCTGCTGGCCAGGCATAACCGGGTGCTGTGGGTCAACTCAATCGGTTACCGGATGCCGAGCGCCAATAGGGCCGATCTCGGCCGCATCTGGAAAAAGCTGGCGGCTGCCCGGCAGCCGGTGCGCGAGGTCGAGCCGAACATCTTCGTGCTCAACCCGCTGGCGATCCCCGCCTATGGTTCCAGCGTGGCCCGCCGCCTGAACCAGTGGTGGTTGCGCGTGCAGATTCGCGGCGCTATGCGCCGGCTGGATTTTCGCCGCCCGATCAACTGGACGTTCAACCCCGTGGCTGCAGTCGTCGCGGGGATGCTCGGCGAGGAACACCTCATCTATCAGTGCGTCGATGAATACTCGGCGCTGGCGGGCGTCACGCCGCGGGCCATCCGCGACCTGGAAGCACGGTTGCTCAAAGAGGCGGATCTCGTCATTGTTTCCGCCCAGCGGCTGCTCCAGTCCAAACGCTGCATCAACCCGCACACGGTGATGGTGCGCCACGGCGTCGATTTCGAATTGTTTCGCCGCGCTCTGGAGCCGCAGACGATCGTTCCGGCTGAAATCGCCCGGCTGCCGCGGCCCGTGCTGGGTTTCTTCGGTCTTTTGTCGGAGGACTGGATCGATTTGGAGTTGCTGGTCAAGCTGGCCCAGCGGTATGCGAGCGGCTCGCTCGTCCTGCTGGGTCTGGTGCGAATGGATTTGTCGCGCCTGGCGCTGCCCAACGTGCACGTGCTTGGCCGCCAGCCGTACGAGTCGCTGCCGGCCTGGTGCAAGGGTTTTGACGTCGGGCTGATTCCGTTCGTACAGAGCGAATTGACGCTCAACGCCAACCCGCTGAAAGCTCGCGAATATCTGGCCGCGGGCTTGCCCGTGGTGTCGACCGATCTGCCGGAGGTCGCGGTGCTGCCCGTATGCCGGATCGGCCGCTCGCACGAGGGGTTCCTGGAGCAAGTCGAAGCCGCACTCCAGCAGTCCGGACCACGGCCCGAGCGTAGTGAGCAAATGCGGAGCGAGAGCTGGCAGGCCCGCTTGGAAGAGATTGAAGCGCATTGGCGTTGCCGCCAAGGCAACGCTGCCCGCAGGAGCCGCTCGCCATGAAGCTGCTGGAATTGCTGGCGGCAGATCTGCGGGCCAAAGCCCAGTGGTGCTATGGCAATACGCGCTGGCGGGACCTGCTCAAGACGCTGCTGACCGACGGCACGGCGGCCATGGTTTGGTATCGCCTGATGCAGGCGGCGGGGCGCTGGCGACTAGCGCCGCTGGAAATGGTCTGCAACAAGCTCAACGCTGTCTGCTGCAACTGCATCATCGGCCGCGGGGCGGATTTTGGACCCGGCTTCGTGCTGATCCACTCGACGGGCGTTGTCATCAACGGCCGTGTGCGAGCCGGCAGCCACGTTTATCTGGAGCATCAGGTGACGATCGGGGCCGAGCAGCGGCTATCTCCCGTGCTGGGAGATCGCGTATTCATCGGCGCAGGCGCGAAAATCGTCGGCCCGGTCACGATCGGCGACGACTGCCGGATTGGCGCCAATGCCGTCGTGGTCCGCGACATTCCGTCCGGTGCGACGGCAGTGGGGATCCCAGCTCGCGTGGTTCGGATGTATGGAAAGCCGCCGTCGCTGCAAGCGACCGGCGGCGAGGCACAAAGTTTGCTCGGCACCGTAGCAACCGATTCGACAGACTCGGGCTGCGCGCCGCACTCGTTGGACGCCGATTGGCATGGCTTCACCGCTGACGATTGCCCTGGCGACGGTGCTCTGGGGCTCGCTGGGGGCCGTAGTATACGCCTACGCGATTTACCCGTTGCTGATCTACCTGCTGGCGCGGGCGTGGGGGCGACAGATCCTGGCGCCGCAGCTAAACGAGGATGAGCTGCCGCCGGTCAGCTTGCTGATCGCGGCACTGAACGAGGAGAAATGGATCGCCGACCGCGTGCTCAACGCATTGCACCAGGATTACCCCGCGGGCCGATTGCGGGTCGTGGTGGCGTCAGACGGCAGCACCGACCGCACGTGCCAGATCGTGCGGGACCTGGCCGACCGCTATCCTGGCCGCGTGGTGCTGTTCGATTTTCCCGTCCGCCGCGGCAAGGCGACTGTGCTCAACTCCGCGCTGCCGAAGTTGTCCACGGAATTCGTCGTTTTGTCCGATGCGAACACGTTCTTCGAGCGATCTGCTGTCAGAAACCTTGTCCGCTGGTTTCGTAATCCGGAGGTGGCGGCCGTCTGTGGAAAGCTGAATCTCGTCGATGCGGCGACCGGCCGCAACGTGGACGGTGTGTACTGGCGGTACGAGAATTTCCTCAAGGGGCGCGAGGCCCTGCTCGGTGCCCTGCTCGGCGCGAATGGAGCCGTCTATGCCATTCGCCGCCGCGATTACGTGGCCATCCCCGGCGATACGATCATCGACGACTTCGTGATTCCGCTGCAAATCAAGCTGCGAACACGGGGGCGGATCGTCTATGACGCCGCAGCCGTCGCGACCGAGGAAACGCCGCCTCACGTGTCCGACGAATTCCGCCGCCGGGCACGAATCGGCGCGGGGGGTTTTCAGAGCGCCGTGCGACTGTGGCCGCTAGTGCTACCCACGATAGGTTGGACGTCGCTGGCTTTCGTCTCGCATAAGCTGCTGCGGTGGTGCGCCCCGCTGTTCCTGCTGCTGGCATTGGCGGCGAACGTGTTGCTGCTCTACCGGCCGGAATATCAGCTGTTATTTGCGATGCAGGCGGGTTTCTACGCCTTGGCCGCCGTCGGAGCACTGGTGCCGGGCAACAGCGCCGCCATTCGTGGGCTGAGGTTGACGACGCTATTCGCTTCAATGAATGCTGCACTGGCCGTCGGCTTCTGGCGGTGGCTTGCCGGCTGGCAGCAGGGAACCTGGCAGCGGACGGCCCGCTAAGCAGCCGCGAGTGTGCGACCATGCTGACCATTCGCGGGTTGTCGCTCACAAACCTGCCGCGCGTCGCCCTCGCTGGATGGAGGCCGCTGCCGCGCCCTCTCCATGTCCTGATCTGCGTCGCCGACCACTTTGAGCCGCAGTGGCAGCGTCCGCCTGCCAGTGTGGCCCACGACCGGGCCGCGCGATGGCGGAATGAATACCCACGGCTGGCGGGCCGCTACAAGGACAGCCGTGGCCAGTCGCCCCAGCACACCTTTTTCTTTCCGGCGGAGGAATATCAGCCGGACCACGTCGAGGCCCTGGCCGAGTTGTGCCGGCTCGGCCTGGGCGACGTCGAGGTGCATCTGCACCACGACAACGACACGTCCGATCGCCTGCGGCAGACGCTCGGCGAATTCACGTCCGCACTTCATCAGGAACACGGGCTGCTCGCCCGCGATGCGGCGGGAGGCATTACTTATGGTTTCATTCACGGAAATTGGGCACTCGATAACAGCCGGCCCGACGGCCGCTGGTGCGGTGTTAACGACGAGCTGACCGTGCTGCGCCAGACCGGCTGCTACGCCGATTTCACGATGCCTTCAGCGCCGGCGGCCTGCCAGACGACCACCATCAACAGCATCTATTACGCGACTGACGACCCGCTGCGGCCGAAGTCACACGACCGGGGTGTGGCGGCGCGGGTGGGCGTCCGCGCGCCCGATGGCTCGCTCCTCATGATTCAAGGGCCGCTCGTGCTTGACTGGCGCCAGCGCAAGCACGGCATGCTGCCCCGAATCGAGAATGGCGACCTCACTGCCCTGCGTCCGCCCTCGCTCGACCGGCTGTGGAGTTGGCTGGCGGCCGGCGTGTACGTCGCCGGCCGGGAGGATTGGCGGTTCATCAAACTGCATACGCACGGTGCACAAGAGGCCAACTCGCTGATGCTGCTCGGCGAGCCGATGGAACGCTTTCACTCCGACCTGGCGCGCTTTGCCGCCGAGCATGACTGGTTTCACTTTTACTACGTCACCGCGCGGCAGATGGCCGAACTGGTGCATGCCGCTGAGCAAGGACGCTCGGGTTCGCCCGCCGAGGCCTTGACACAGCAGACCGAGGCAAAACTCCCTGCCGACCTGGGCCAGCCTTGCCCCAGCTGAGAACATGCTCCCCGCCATCCACTGCCGCGAGATAGCTTCCGGCCGCTGCCACCATTGCGGCCGCCTGGTGCTGTTTTCGCGCCGCTTGGCCTTGCCCGAACACCGTTTTCATGCACTAGCGAGCCTGCTCACGGGCGGGCTATGGATCGCCGGCTGGATTGCTTGCTGGCTGCGCTCGGCCGAGTCGATGTGGGAATGCCAGGAGTGCGGCGGCCGACTATCCACTGGCGACCTGTACGACGTGCGTCCGCCCGTCGTCCACGAGTTCGACTTCGGCGACAGCCGGTGCGGCGGCGTTGCGACTGACGACGAACTTCCAGGTGGTGCCTTGGCGGCGCAAAGTGAGCTCGAAACCTGGCCAATCGCTGGGCAGGTGCGGCCGTAGGACCAAGCGATTGCCGCGCAGCTCCAGACCAAGTAAGGACTCCACCGCCACGCGATACAGCCACGAAGCCGAGCCGGTGTACCAGGTCCACCCACCGCGGCCGACGTGGGGCGCAGCGCCATAGACGTCGGCGGCGACGACGTAGGGCTCAACCTGGTACTTGGCGGCATTCGCCGCTGCGGCGTGGTGAATGGGGCTGATAAGGTCAAAGATCGCCAGTGCGTCATCGATGCGGCCCATTTGCGTCAGCGCGTGAATCAGCCAGGCCGCGGGGTGCGTGTACTGGCCGCCGTTCTCGCGAATCCCCGGCAGATAGCCCTTGATGTAGCCCGGATCAAGGACCGTGCGATCGAAGGGAGGCGTGAAAAGCAGCACCAGTTTTTCATCGCGGCGGACGAGCTGCTCCATCACGGCTTCTAACGCCTGGTCGGTTCGCTGCTGCGGCGCGCCGGCCATGACGGCCCAGGACTGCGCAATCGAGTCGATCCGGCACTCATCGTTCTGTACGGAGCCGAGGGGGGTGCCGTCGTCGAAATACGCCCGGCGATACCAGCGGCCATCCCACGCCGTCTGCTCCAGGGCATGCCGCAGCGCGTCGGCCTGTGTTTCCCATTCACTGGCCAGCCGCCCGTCGCCGCGGGTCCGCATCAGGGGCACGAACTCGCGGAGCAGCACCAGCAGGAACCAGCCGACCCACACGCTCTCGCCTCGGCCGGCCTCGCCAACCCGGTTGAAGCCGTCGTTCCAGTCGCCGCAGCCGATGAGGGGCAGCCCGTGCGGCCCGGTGGTGAAGCCCTTGGCAATCGCCCGGCGGCAGTGCTCGTAGAGCGAGCCGCGCTCGTCGCTGACGGCCGGCAACTCATATCGCTCCTGCTCGTGCGCGGCCAGCGGCGGCGAGCGCAGGAAGGGCACGGGCTCGTCCAGCACGCTCGCGTCGCCCGTCGTGCGGACGTAATGTGCCGCCGCGAAGGGGAGCCAGAGCAAGTCGTCCGAGAATCGCGTCCGCGTGCCGCGGCCAGCGGGCGGATGCCACCAGTGCTGTACGTCCCCCTCTTCGAACTGCCGCGCCGCCGCCCGCAGCAAATGCTCGCGGACCGCGTCCGGCCGGCTGTAGACCAGCGCCAGACAATCCTGCAACTGGTCGCGAAATCCATATGCGCCGCTGGCCTGGTAGAACGCCGAGCGGCCCCACACCCGGCAGCTCAGCGTTTGATAGAGCAGCCAGCGGTTCACGAGCAGGTCGAGGGCCCGGTTGGGCGTCTTGACCTGCACCGCGCCGAGGATTTCGTCCCACTGCTGCCTCGTCTGGCGGCAGGCCTGCTCGACGGCATTCGGCGAGGCGTACTTCGCCAGCAATTGCTGCGCCTGCTCGCGATTCTCGCCCGCGCCGAGCAGAAAGACGACTTCCGCGCGCTCGCCCGCCGCGAGCCGAAGCCTGGTCTGCACGGCCCCGCACGGATCGAGTCCCGCCCCGCACGCGCCCGAGAGCTTCGCCCGCAGGAGTGCCTGCGGGCAACGCAGATCGCCGTTGCGGCCAATGAACTCCGTGCGGTCGCCCGTGCAGGTGCGGTTGTCCGCCAGTACGTGCAGTAGCGCCGTCTGGCCCCCCAGTTCGGGATGATAGGGATTGCGGGCCAATAGAGCGCCGGTCGCGGCGTCGATCTCGGTTTGTACGTGCAGCTGCGTCTGCTCGCGGCAGACTCCCAGTACCCACTCGACGAAATAGGTCAGCGACAGTTCGCGGCTGGCCGAACCACCGTTGGCCAAACGCACGCGGATGAACTTGACCGGGTCGCCAGAGGCAATCGAGATCTCGACTTCGTGATCGATGCCGGCGGCCTGGTGGATGAACCTCGAATAGCCCTGGCCGTGGTGAATCCAGTAGTCTCCCGCAGCGCGGGCTGGCCCGGTGAGCGGCGACCAGATTTGTCCCGTCGTTTCGTCGCGAAGATAAAGGGCTTCCGAGAGCGAATCGCTTATCGGGTCGTTCGACCACGTAGTGAGCTTGTTCTCGCGGCTGTTGGCGAACCACGTGTAACCCCCGCCCGACTCCGTGACGAGCGTGCCAAACACGGGATTGGCGATGACGTTTGACCAGGGCAGCGGCGTCGAGTTTCCCGCCGCAAGCAACACGCGGTACTCGCGCCCTTCCGCCGTAAAGCCACCGGTGCCGTTCCAGAATTCATAATGCCGGCCGTCGGGCTGAGCGCCGGGACGAACGTCCTGGACCTCGCGAGCCAGCGCGGCAGCCTGGCGCTTGCGCGCGCCGGCCGAGAGCAGCGGCGGGGGCGGCACGGCTGCTTCGCGCACGGCCTCCCACTGCTTGGCGATCGTGCCTCGCTCGCCGTGGAGCACGACCGCAGCGGCCGCCTCCAATAGCGCCTTGTCCTCGGCCGGCAGCTGCGCGGCACGCAGCAGGAACAGGCCGCCGGGCTGATTGGGCACGCGCAGCGCCTCGCTCAGCAGCGCGACCAGCTGTTCCTGAAGCGCATCGAGATAGCTGCCGGGATAGTCGTTGAGAATCACCACATCGACGCCCAGCCCGTGCGACGTCCAATAGGCGTGCGCCGAAAGCAAATCGCGGACTTGGCCGACGTGCTCTGGCTGCGTGACGTGAATCAGCACGATGGGCAAGTCTCCCGAGATTCCGTGCCGCCACAACCCAGCCTGGCCGAGCCGATTGGCCAGGAGCAACTCTTTCGCGCCGCGGCGAGTCGGGTCGGGATAGATGATCGCTGCGGCGATCTGCTGAAAGAGGTGGGCCTTGGCCGGCGAGAGCTTCAGGTGTCGCAGCTGCACCTGGTGATAGGCCCAAGACAACTCGAACGCCCGCTGCACGCCGCGCGCATCGTGATATTGATCGGCCAGCACGAGGGCCTCGTCACGGCTGGTGGCCAGGGCCGTGGTCAAGCCGATCGTCGCCGACTCGTGCGAGCGAATCGTTACCGTCGTCCGCAGCGAGAAGACCGGATCGAGCACCGCGCCGACCTGCCCGCTCAGGCGGACCTCGGGATCCAGCGCCGCCGGACGGCGGGGCGAGCGTCCGCGGCCTAAAAACGCCTGCCGGCTCGTCTCGTACTGGATCGAGCCGCCGTCGCCGCCGGAAATGACGTGCACTGCCCATAGCGGCTGTTGCCGGGCGTCGCGCGGCCGCCGGCGGGCCAAGAGGGCTGTCTCTTCCGCGATGTACTCGGTCTCGACGAACAGCTTTTGAAAGGCGGGATGCGCGACGTCGGCCGCGGGAGTGCACAGCGCCACTTCGGCGTAGCTTGTGATTTCGATTTGCCTTGGCGTTGAGCCGTGGTTGGTGAGCTTGAGCTGCCGCACCTCGGCGTTGTTCTCGGGCGAGACCGTTACCTCCAGGAGCGTGTCGAGATCGCCGTCGCGGCGGAGGTACTCGGCCTTGTCGATTGAGTAGATCACCTCGTAGGAGTCCGGCGTTGCGCACGTCGGCTGGTAAGTCGCGGACCAGACCTGATCCGAGCGGACGTCGCGGAGGTAGATGAACGGCCCCCAGCCGTCGCACGTCGTATCGGGCCGCCAACGCGTCACCGCGATGTCCCGCCACAGCATGTAGCCGCCGCCGCTGTTGGTGACCATCACCGAGCATTGCCCGTTGCCCATCAAGTGGGTCCGCGGCGTCGCCGTCTCGACGCCGACGAGCCGCCGGCTGACCAACTCGTCGGTCGGCGCGGGCATCTCGACGGCGGCCGCCTCGTCGGCGTGCGGCTCGAGCAGCGGGGCGGCGGCCGGCACGCGCTCCTGAAGGAGCAAGTCGGTCGAACGGGCCAGCGGATGGCCGAGAAACCGCCGCCGAACGCAACCGTCCAAGAGCAGGTTGGCCATCGCCAGCAGGCTCATGCCCTGGTGATGAGCCATGAAGCAGCGGACGACCATCGACCGCTTGCCGGCCGGCAGCCGCTGCGGCGTGTAATCGACCGCGTCATACAGTCCCCAAGGTCCGAGGGCCCCTTCACGCTCCAGGCGCTGCAGATTCTCTATTGCGGCCGGCGGCGCGACTTCCAGCGCGAGCATGGTCGCATAAGGCGCCACCACCAGGTCCTCCCCCAACCCGCGCTTCAAGCCTAGCCCCGGCACGCCGAATGAGCGGTAGTGATAGTCCGAGTTCACCGCCAAGGCCCCGAACGCCGACTCCGACACGCCCCACGGCACTCCGCACTGCCGCCCGTATTCGCGCTGCCGGGCGACGGCCCCGCGGCACGTGTCGCTCAGCAGCGACTGCGCGTATTGCCGCTGGAAGAGCGGCGGCATGAGGTATTCGAACATCGTGCCGCCCCAGGAGAGCAGCACGGCCTGCCCGGCAGTCTGCGTCAGCTGGCGGCCTAGTTGAAACCAGTGCTTCGGCTCAACGTCCCCCTTCGCGATCGCCAGGTAGCTCGTCAGTCGGGCCTCGGAGCAGAGCATGTCGTAGTGCGAGCGGTCGAGCTTTTCGTCCTCCAGATTGAAGCCGATCGAGAACAGTCGGCGGCCGGGGTTGTAGAGGAACCGGAAATCCATCTCCAGCGCGGCCTGTTCCATCTGGGCCGCGAGCCGTTCCAGGCGCTGGCTGAGCGCGAGTGCAGCCTGGGCGCCCGCGTCGATCGCGGCTGCCAGCTCCTCGACGCGCCGCTTCACCGCGGACAGGCTCTCGCCGTGCAGCTCCGCCGCTGCACAGTGGCGGATGTCCGCCAGATGAGGCCCGACGGCTGCGGGCAAATCGATTAGGCCCGCCAGGCTCGACCGCTCCTGGCACAATTTGAGCAGGCGCTGCCACGACTGTTGTGTCTGGCCGGCACTCGACGGCGGAAGCGCCGGCTGGGCCACATCCGTCCAGGGGAACAGCGTCCGGCAGTCGCGGTGAGCCTCGTGGATCCACCGCAGCAGACATTCAACTTTCGGATCGGCGTCGGTGGGCGGGAATTGCCGCGATGCGCGAAAGTCCTCCAGGCTGGTCCGCAGGGCCGCCGCGTCCTGCTGTAAGCTCTTCAGCAGCGTATGCCACGCCAGCGGGCCCTCGGGCGGTCCACCACGGGCGGCGATGGCGTCGATCGCCCGGCCGAGTTCGTTGAGCGGTGAATCGACCAGCCGCGCCCCGCGGGGATGCAGGGCTTCACAGGCCTCGCGGGCCATCGTTGCCGTATCTTGCAAACCGCGCCACAACTCCCCGCCGAGGATCGGCGCTTGCCGCAACTCGTCGATGCCCTCGCGCACGGTCAATAGGCACGCGGCCAGGTTTCCGCTATCGACCGTCGAAACGTACCGCGGAAAGAGCGGCTGGAGCGTGAGCGTGTCGTACCAATTGAAAAAGTGACCGCGGAGGCGGTCCAGCTGAAGCCACTGGTGCCAGCTGCGCTCCCAAAGGTCCGCGGCGGCCGAGAGGCCGAGGTAGCCGAAGTCGCGGGCAACCAGCGCCGAAGCCAGCAGCAGCCCTTCGTTCGTCGGCGAAACCCGGTGGGCGAGCTTTTCCTGCGGGTACTCCTGGAGATTGTCGGGAGGCAGCCAGTGGTCCTCCGCGCCGACGTAGGTCTCGAAAAAGGCCCACGTGCGGCGCGCTGCCCGCCGCAGCCACGACCGTTGCTCGTCCGTCAGGCTGCCCTTCCGCGCGGCGACTGGCAAGCTGATCCAGTGCGCCAAAAGCGGCGCGGCCAGCCACAGCGCTGCAATCGGCAGGGCCCAAGCGCGGGCGGACGGACCGGCCAATAGCGCTGCCAGCGCGAAGAGGGGCACGTACCAAAGATGCCATAGCGTCGACCACCGGCTCTTGGATAGTCGCCGCTCGGCCGCAGCCGCGGTTTCCCACTCCAGCATCTTGCGGCGTGTGATCAGAAGCCGCACGAGCGTTCGTCCGATGGCATCGAGCATCAGGACGGCCTGGTGCGGCAAGAACGCCAGCGAGAGTACCGCCAGGGCCAGCGAGCGGCCCAACTCGGATGCCACGCGCTGGAAATGCAGCCACCACGATCCTTCGCGCGGCCAGCCGCGCAGCGCCAGGCCAATCTGCGTCAGCAGCGGAAACGCCACGACCAGCAGACCCGCTCCCGTCGTCAGCGAGGCCAGCGCCGGCCAGAACCACCAGCCACAAAAGAGCAGGAGCAGCACTGCGGGCCCGAGCAAGCTGCGCCGCAAGTTGTCGAGAATCTTCCACCGGCTGAGCAGCGACAGCCGGTTACGCCCCCAGCCGCTGGCGGTGGGAGCCCAGGGAAACAGCCACGGCAGGATCTGCCAGTCGCCGCGGACCCAGCGATGCTGCCGCCGGGCATCGGCGTCGTAGCGGGCGGGGAAGCCGTCGATCACTTCGATGTCGCTGACCAGCGCCACGCGGGCGTGGCAGCCCTCGATCAGGTCGTGGCTGAGAATGTGATTTTCCGGAAAACGGCCGGCGAGCGACCGCTCGAACGCCCGCAGGTCGTAGATTCCCTTGCCAGTGAAGCTCCCCTCGCCGAACAAATCCTGGTAAACGTCCGACGCCGCCGTCGTGTAAGGATCGATGCCCGGATGATTGGCGTATAGCCGCGAAAACCACGTGCGGTTCGCGCTGCCCAGGTGGACGCTGACCCGCGGCTGGAGCACGGCGTAGCCGGCGGTAATAGATTCGCGATGCGGGTCGAAATGCGGCCGGTTGAGCGGATGGGCCAGCGTGCCGATCAGCTTGCGGGCAGCGCCGAACGGCAACTCGGTGTCGGCGTCGAGCGTCATGACGAATTGCACGGAGCCGTGCTGTCCGGTCGGCTTCAGGCTGGCGAGGTCCCCCTCCTGCATGGCATACGTGGTGTCGGCGGCGCCGGCCAGCAGCCTGTTGAATTCCATCAGCTTGCCGCGCTTCCGCTCCCAACCCATCCAGCAGCCCTCGGCGGGGTTCCAGCGCCGCGCGCGATGGAGCAGGTGGAAGGGGCGGTGGCCGTCCTTCCCGTAGCGGCGGTTGAGCGCCCGCACGCGGGAGACGGCCTGGGCGACGATCTCGCGGTCGTCGGGCCGCTCTTCCTCGTCGGCGTCGGTGAGGTCGGTCAGGAGGGCGAAGCGGAGCGAGGCGTCGGGGTTGGCGAGGTAGTGGATCTCCAGGCGGCGGGCCAGCACGGTCGCGTCCTCGACGCTCGTCAGGAGCGCCGGGACCACGACCGCGGTGCTCGCGTCGGAGGGGATCCCGCCGTCGAAGGCCATCTTCGGGAGGACGCGCGGCGGGAGGAGGCGCGTCGCGAGCGCGTTGGCGAGCGAGACCGCGAGCGCTACGGCGGGCGCGAACGAGACCGCCAGCCCGAGCGCGAGGGTCCCGAGCGGAGCGTCGAGCGCGCGCAGGTACAGGAAGGGCACGGCGAGGGCGCCCGCCGTCCC
>DASRJB010000065.1:0-7161 GCA_035649715.1 Pirellulaceae bacterium | reverse complement strand
CTGGAAGTCGCCAACGAGTTCGCCCATGGCGGTTTCAACCACGCCATTCTGAAGACACCGCGCGGCCAGGCCGAGTTGCTCGCGCTGGCCAAGAAGACCGCGCCGGACCTGCTCGTTGCGACCAGCGGCATGGGGAGCGGCGCGGTGCCGCAGGAGGTCGCGGCGGCCAGCGACTTCCTGCTGATCCACTTCAACTCCACGAAGCTGGAAGACATCCCCACCCGCATCGCCGCGCTGAAGAAGTACGGCAAGCCGATCGTTTGCAACGAGGACGACAAGGTGGGCGCGGCGGGCGCGAAAGCCGCCGAGCTGAGCGTCGCCGCCGGCGCGTCGTGGGGCTTCATGCACAGCGCGGTCAATCAGTATTTCCCCAAGCTCTCGTTCAGCGGCCCGGCCGACGATCCCGTGGTCTATGCCGCGCTAAAGCGGCTGACGACGAAGTCGGACGCGTTCTTTCCGCCGCCGGACGCCGAGGGCGGCTGGCGGACGCTGGCGGACGCCGCTTCAATCCGCCGCGTCGCCGGCATGGACAAAGAGCGGCTCGACGAGGCCTTTGCCTTCATCCAGGGCAGCACGAAAAACGGCGGCCTGCTCGTCGTGCGCCGCGGCTGGCTGGTCTATGAGGACTACTTTGGCCTGGGCCACCGCGAGGCGACGCCGAACCTCGCCTCGTGCGGCAAGAGTTTTACGAGCATCGCCGTGGGCATCCTGCTCGCCGAGCGGCCGGAGCGGTTCCCCGACGGGCTCGACCAGCGCGTATTCACGCCCGACTTTTTCCCGCCGGAGGCGTTCCCGCTCAGCGATCCGCGCAAGAAAGACATCCGCCTCGGCCAATTGCTGGCCTTCACCGCCGGCATCCGCGGCAACAACCCGTCGTACGTCCGCGGCAAGCCCACCACCATCGATCCCGTCGGGCCCGATGGCTGGCAGGCGAAAGTCGAGGCGTTCGCCTTCGGCAAAGAGGACGGCAAAACGGGCCAGACGCCGTTCAGCACGCGGGCGCTGTGGTGCGATCCGGGCGAAGGCTATTCCTACGCCTCGTCGTCGATCCACCTGGCGTCGGTCATGCTCCGGCACGTCACGGGCACGGAGCTGCAAGACTACCTTCAGCAGCGCGTGGCTGGGCCGCTGGGCTGGGGGCGCTGGGGTTTTGGCTACAAGGACCATCCCGAGGTGGCGCACACGCCGGGGGGCGGCGGCATCGCGCTGCGGGCGACCGACATGCTGCGATTCGGCTATCTGCTGCTCAATGAAGGGCGCTGGAACGGCCGGCAGATCGTCCCCGCCGAGTTCGTCCGCCACTGCAGCCGCACGTCGCCCTACAACCCACACTTTCCGTACAGCCTCCAGTTCAATGTAAACACGGCGGCTGGCGCTCCCGAGCTGCCGCGCGACGCCTTCTGGAAGAGCGGTTCCGGCGGCCACGCCTTCTACGTCGTGCCGTCGCTCGACCTGGTCGTGTGGAAGCTCGGTGGCCGCGACCAGCAATACTCGCCGGCCAACACCGGCTTGCCGGCCTCGCCGGCCCCGGCGGAAAAGGTCGCCGCGCGGCGGGACTGGAAGCAGACCGTAGACGACCAGGCCGCGCTGCGCAAGACGCTGGAACTGGTGATCAAGTCCATTCAGCCGTAAGGAGCCCCCGATGCAGCGCCGGACCTTCTTGGCTGCCAGTAGCGCGGCACTGGCCGGACTCACACAGCTCGGCCGGGCTCAGGACGACCCGGCTCGCTTTCCGCGGCCCGCGGCGCTGCCCTTCCGCGACGAAAAGAGCGATCTGCAGATCACGGCCATCCGCGCGGTGAACCTGGAGCCGCTGCGGCCGCTGCCCAAGTATCAGCCGGCGGCCGGCTATTGGAACACGACCGACGTCGAGATCGCCAACCCGCTCTCGATCTATCCGCGGTTCAAGCCGCGGCGCTCGCTGTTCTATGCCGACGACCTGGGCCCGCTCACCGTCGCGGTCGAAACGAACAAGGGCATCACGGGCTACGGCTACGGCGGTCCGGGCGCGGCCTTCGTCGCCGAGAAGCATCTGCCCAAGCTGCTCGTCGGCGAAGATCCGTTTCAGGTCGAGCGGCTGTGGGACATCATGTGGCGCGGCACGCTCTACTACGGCCGCAAAGGCGCGGTCGTGCACGGGATCAGCGCCGTCGATAACGCCCTGTGGGACATCGTCGGCAAGGCGCTGCAGAAGCCGGTGTACGAGCTGCTCGGCGCCGGCCAGGCGAGCCGCGAGCGCGTCCCTTGTTACTGCACCGGCAACAACATCGAGCAGGCCGTGGAGTTTGGGTTCCAGAAGCTCAAGCTGGCCATTCCGCACGGCCCGGCCGACGGCGAAGCGGGCCTGAAAGCCAACGAGGCGCTCGTCGAGCGTGCGCGAAAGCTGCTCGGCGACGGCGGCGAGGTGATGCTCGACTGCTGGATGGCCTTCACGGAGGAGTACACCGAGCAGCTCGCCGCGCGGCTCGCGCCCTACCGCGTTTACTGGATGGAGGAGTGCCTGATGCCCGACGACTACGCGGGCATGGGCCGCCTGAACGCCAAGATTCGTTCGACGCGGATGGTCACCGGCGAGCACGAGGCGACGCGGTGGGGCTTCGAGCTCCTGGCCCACTTTAAGGCCGCCAGCATCTGGCAGCCCGACATGCACTGGTGCGGCGGGCTGACCGAGCTGCGCTGGATCGACGCCCTGGCCCGCCGCGAAAAAATCCCCGTCATCCCGCACGGCGGCTGGCGCGGCGGCTCGGCCCATTTCGTCTTCGCCAACGACAATACGCCCTGGTGCGAGATGTTCCTGCCAGCCCCTGGCGGGCCCCAGGAGGCTTACCAGCAGTTCGAGGAAGAGCACCAGATCACCCGCGGCCCCGAGGGCATCTACACCCGCCCGCCCGCCAGGCCCGGTTTTGGCTTCGAGCTCAAACCGGCCTGAGGCCGCAATTTGCCGGCGACTGCCTCGAGCGAGTCCACGCCGTAGCAGACCGGCCCAAATTGCATCCCCTGGCACGGCCCAGCACAATGGCCTGCGTGCGGGCGGCGGACACAAACGGGAGTCAAGCTCATGAAATCTGCGATCCACCTGCTCGGGATGTTGGGAATACTGGTCGCGGCAATTGGCAGCGCCGTGGGTCAACAGCCGAGTGCGCCGCGCCTGAACATGGTCGGGCCGTACGGGCCGTGGCTGTCGCAAACGGTGCTGGGCGACGGACCGGCGCGGCTCTCGTTTCGAACCGGCAAATGGAAAACGCTGGAGGAGTGGCGGGCCAAGGGACGCGAGCGACTCTGGGAGTGCATGGCGCCGGTCGATCTCGGCGGCAGGCCGGAGGTCCGCGTGGAATCCACGCACGAATTTGATGGCCTGCACATCGAGCGGTTGTCGTGGCAGCTGCCCGGCGGTCCGCGAACCGAGGCGGTCTTCTTGAAACCGGCCGGCGCTAAGGGCCCGTTGCCCGGCATTCTCGCCCTGCACGATCACGGCGGAAACAAGTTCCTGGGCTGGGGCAAAATCGCCCGCATCGATGACAAGCCGGGCGAGGTCGTCGCCGACCATCAGCAGCGCTATTACGGCGGAGTCGCCTGGGCGAACGAGATCGCCAAACGCGGCTACGCGGTGCTCGTCCATGACACGTTCCCGTTTGCCAGCCGCCGCGTGCGGGTGGACGCCGTGCCCGAGCGGCTGCGGCAAAACGGCATCGACCCGCAGCCGGACGACGCGGAGGGAATCAAACGCTACAACGCGTTTGCGGCCGCCCACGAGCACATCATGGAAAAGAGCCTGCTTTCCGCGGGGACGACCTGGCCCGGCGTGTATGTGGTCGAAGATCAGCGGGCGCTCGACGTGCTGTGCGCCCGGCCGGAAGTCGATGCGAAGCGGGTCGGGTGCGCCGGCTTGTCGGGCGGCGGCATGCGGACGGTGTTCCTGGGCGGGCTCGACGATCGCATCCGCTGCGCCGTCGCCGTCGGCTTCATGACGACCTGGCGAGAATTCCTGCTCGACAAGTGTTTTACGCACACCTGGATGGCCTACGTGCCGCTGCTGCCGCGCGACCTGGACTTTCCGGAAATCCTCGCCCTGCGAGCGCCGGCGGCCACGATGGTCCTCAATTGCACGGAGGACGCGCTCTACACCGTGCCGGAAATGCGCCGGGCGGATGCAATGCTGCGGGAGACATTTGAGCGCGGCGGCGCGGCCGACAAGTATCGCTGCAATTTCTATCCGGGCGGCCACAAGTTCGACTTGGAGATGCAGAAGGACGCCTTCGAGTGGTTCGACCGGCACTTGAAACCGTAGCGCAACTCGAGCCGCTCTGGGCCTGATCCATCAGATGAATGATGCCAGGAAGCAGCCGGAACAAGCTTCTGGGGATCGAGCGCCGGTGCCCGCGCATCGCATCGAACCAGGCCAGCTGGCGGCTGCTTTGGGTTCCGATATCGCGAGGGGACTCGATCCGTCGCAAGTCTCGGCGCTGCGGTCGCGGTACGGTGCGAATCAACTGGAACAGGCCCCGCCGGTTCCCATGTGGAAGCGGTTCCTGGGCCAATTCAAGGAGATCGTGATCTGGATTCTGATCGTCGCGGCGATCATCGCTGCGGCCATGGGTGAAGTGGCGGACGCAATCGCCATCCTGGCGATCGTGCTGCTCAACGGGATCGTCGGCTTCATCCAGGAGGAGAAGGCCGAGCAGGCGCTGGCAGCTTTGCGGAAGCTCTCCTCGCCCAACGCCAAGGTCGTCCGCGGGGGCAAAGCCCAGCAGATTCCCGCGGCCGAGCTTCTTCCTGGCGACTACATCGAGCTGGAGGCGGGCGACTACGTTCCCGCCGACGCCCGGCTGATTTCGGCCGCCAGCCTGCAAACGCAGGAGGCAGCGCTGACCGGCGAGTCGTCGCCGGTCGAAAAAGACCCGGGCGTGACATTGCCGGAACAGACGCCGCTGGCCGAGCGCAGCAACAGCGTCTATTCCGGCACCGTCGTCACCAAAGGCAAGGCGGCCGCGCTGGTCGTGGCGACGGGCATGCAAACCGAGCTGGGCAACATCGCGGGGCTGCTCGCCCGGCAGCCGCCGGAGCCGACTCCGCTGCAGCGGCGGCTGGCCGAACTGGGCCGCGTGCTGGTGGTGGTGTGCCTGGCGCTGGTGGCGGTCGTGTTCGTGTTGCAACTGGTTCGCGGCGGCGAGTTGCTGCAAGTCTTCCTGGTCTCGGTGAGCCTGGCGGTAGCCGCGGTGCCCGAAGGGCTGCCGGCGGTCGTAACGCTCGCGCTGGCGCTGGGCCTGCAGCGGATGGCCGCCCGCAATGCCCTGGTCCGCAAGCTGCCCAGCGTGGAGACGCTCGGCTCGGTCACCGTGATCTGCACCGACAAGACGGGCACGTTGACCCGCAACGAGATGACCGTGCGAAGGCTGGTCGCTGGCGACGAAGAATTCGAGGTCACCGGCAGCGGCTACAAGCCCGAGGGAGAGTTCCGCCGCGCCGGCGCAGGCGAATCGATCAAAGCAGCCGATCAACCCGGTCTGCGAATGCTGCTGTCCGTCGGCGTTCGCTGCAACGGCGCTCGGCTCCAGCGCAGCGAAAAGGAGAACCAGTCCTGGCAGGTAATCGGCGATCCGACCGAAGGCGCTTTGCTCGTCGCTGCGGGCAAAGCCGGCCTGCCTTTCGCGCGCGACGACTTTCAGGTCGCCAGCGAGATTCCGTTCGATTCCAACCGCAAGGCGATGTCGGTCATCGTGCGTGAGTCGGACGGCAGCGAGCTGATCTGTACCAAGGGTGCGCCCGAAGTCGTCCTGGCGATGTGCAGCCGCGAGCTGCGCGGCGGCCAGGAGCAGCCGCTCGACGAGCGGCGGCGGCAGGAGGTCCTGCGCAAGAATGCCCAGTTGGCCGACAACGCCCTGCGGGTACTGGCCCTGGCGTATCGCCAGCGGCAGCCGGGCGAGAGAGAGCTCGCCGAAAAGGAGCTGGTGCTCGCGGGGCTGGCGGGCATGCTCGATCCACCGCGGGACGAGGCTCGCGTGGCGGTGAAGGCGTGTAGGAGCGCCGGCATCCGGCCGATCATGATCACGGGGGACCATCCGGCGACCGCGCAGGCCATCGCCCGCGACCTGGGCATCCTGAATGAAGGGGACACGGTCGTCGCGGGCCAGGAGCTGCAAGCGACGAGCGACGAAACGCTGACCAACGGCGTCCATCGGACCAGCGTCTATGCCCGCGTTTCGGCCGAGCACAAGCTGCGGATCGTGAAGGCCTGGCAGCGCCGAGGCGAAGTCGTGGCGATGACCGGCGACGGCGTGAACGACGCGCCGGCGGTGAAGGCGGCCGAAATCGGCATCGCGATGGGTATCACGGGGTCGGACGTGACCAAGGAGGCCTCCGACATGGTGCTCACGGACGACAACTTCCGCTCGATCGTGAGTGCGGTCGAGGAGGGTCGCTGCATCTTCGACAACGTCCGGAACATCGTGCATTACTTGCTCTCGTGCAACGCCGGCGAGGTGCTGTTCATGTTCTTCGCCGCGCTGGTGGGCTGGAAGACGCCGCTGGCCGCGATCCAGATCCTGTGGATCAACCTGGTCACCGACGGCCTGCCGGCCCTGGCCCTGGCGATGGAGCGGCCGGACCGCGACGTGATGCAGCGGCCGCCGCGGCCTCCCCACGAGCCAGTCCTCACGCGGCGGCGCGGCCGGCTGATCGTCACGCACGGCCTCTTGGTGGCCGCGGCGACGACCGTCGGCTTCTGGCTGGTCTATGGCGGCCGCACGGAGCGGTTCGACGAGGCCCGCACCGTGGCCTTCTGCATTCTCGCTTTCGGGCAACTGTTCTTTGCATTCGCCTGCCGCAGCGAGCAACGAACGCTGCCGGAATTGGGCCCGTTTTCCAACCCGTATCTGCTCGGGGCGATCGCCGTCAGTGGCCTCTTGCAGCTGGCCGTCGTCACGCTGCCGTTTGCCCGCAAGGTCTTCAAAGTGGATGCCGATCTTACGTCCGGCGATTGGTTGCTCGTCGCGCTGCTCTCCCTGGCGCCGGTCACGGTTGTCGAAGTGACCAAGCTGGTGCGGGCGGCTCTGCGCAGTCACGCGCCAAATTCGTGATTCCCAGGATCGGCAATGGACCCAATTATCAGGCCCCCGGTTGGGTGGGTCGAAACTGCTTCTGTTGTCCAATTTACTCCCTTAA
>DASRJB010000064.1:0-6020 GCA_035649715.1 Pirellulaceae bacterium | reverse complement strand
AGCGGCATTCAGGCCAAAGATCTGATTCTTTACTTCGTCAGTGAGCGGCGCGTAGCCGAACTTTTCGATCAGGGCGTCGGTCATCTTGAGGCGCCGCAGCCGCTCGATCTGGCTCTGCGGGCTGCCGCCCCAGATCGAATCGGTGCCCCACAGGATGTGGTCCGCGCCGGCGATCTGGATCATCTGGCCGAGCATGTGCAGGCAGGTTTCCGGCGAGTAGGAGGAGAGCTGGTTGAACGTGCTGCCCAGCTCAAAGTAGACGTTCTTGACCTTGTCGTTAGCCTTCAGGTCCCGCAGCAGATCGCTGATCCAGGGAATTTCTTGCGCTTCTCTGGGCCGGCTCAGCAGCGACAGGCCGCGGAAGCCCGAGTGGTAGATGATGAAGTTGAGGTCCGGAAAGTCCTTCGCCGCCTTGACCACGTCCCGCGGCTTGCAGTGCTCTTCGTTGAACACGCCCAGCGGCAGCCCCTTATGAACGCAGATGTTTTTGACGCCGAGCTTCTGCGTCCGCTCCCAGAAGGGATACGCGACCTTCTCGTCGTCGAGCCACCAGGCTGCCTCGCCGATCTCCGCCCCGGTGTACATCTTCCAGGCGCTGATCTTGAGGTCCTTGACCTGCCGCTCCATCTCGTCGAGCTCCTTGGCCCCGAGATTCGGCCTCAAGAGGCCGTGGGCCAGCACCCGCTGCGATTGGGCAAGCTTGTTGACGTAGTCGCGCGTGGCGGCCATCTGGTCCGGCGGCAGCGGGTTCTTGTTCCATTCTCGCGTGGGCACGCCGCTGATGATCGCCATCACGGTGTCGCTGTCGAAGAAGATCTCCTTGACGTAGTGCTCGACGTTCAGCCGCTCGAGGCTGCTGTCGAACGTGCCGCCGGGGCGGAGCGAGCGGACGAAATTCTTGAACCAGCGGCCGTCGGGCGTGTCGTCGTACCACTCACCGCGGACATCGACGTGGTGCGTCTGCACGTCGAAGATGAACTGGTCTTTGGGCCACTTCTCCTTGACCTTTTCGGGATTCACCGGCTCGTCGGGCTCGACCGCGTAGCATTCGCCAAAGACTTCATTCATCGCCAGCAGGGCCGCCGCCATGCCGCAGCTGGTACGCAGGAAATCTCGCCTGGAGAGGCCCAGCTTGCCCGCGCACCGCTCGGCGATCGCCCACAACCGCAGCTCAACTTCGCGCTGCTCGGGCGATTGGGGCGGCGGGATGAACTCCTCGTTGCTGGCGATGCGGGTCGGAATCGGCGGCCGCTCGTCGCGGCCGGCATCGAGATCGCAGGAGCGGATCCAGGCCATGGGAAGCTCCGGGGAAAAGAACCGAAGAACCAAAGATCCGAAGAACCGAAAGGGCGAGTGCCAGTGAGTATTCTGCGGAGTGCAGCAAGTGCTGGGAATAGGCCCGACTGAATGTTTATAAGCTCTCCAGTTCGGTCTTCGGTTTTTTGGATCTTTGGTTCTTTGGTTCTTCTCAATGGCGATGCTCGATCTGGCAGTGGGGCAAGGCGTGCCGCAGCCGCTCCACGGCGGCGGCGGAGATGTTGGTTCCATCCAGCGTGAGCGACTGGAGACTGGTCAGGCGCGCGAGGTGCAAGGCGGCAGCGTCGGTGTAATCCGGTCCTCGCAGGAAGAGCCTGGTGGGCCGGTGGAAGATGCGTATCCCCACGGCCTCCGCGGGACGCCGCAGGAAGTGGGGGCCTTGAAATTCGACCGTCACGCGGCCGCTGCTATCGGACGGTCACAAGAAGCACTTGAGCCGCGAATCACGAAGGTCCGGGACGATTCCGCGCAGCTTTTCCAGCACCCGCTCTTGCTCCTGGGCCAGGGCCGCTTCGCGGGCCACCCGCGAGGCGAGGCCGCAGATGGCCACCACGACGAACAGAGTCCGCAAGCTCCAGCGACACATGGAATAGCCCTCGCTTGATTCGCTGAACCCCGGCGGGCAGCTTGCCGCAAGGCGAGCGGGAGGCGTAAGCCTCCCGATGACGTCTCTCAGGGCAGAGTTATCTGCCGGCTTACGCAGGCCGCTCGCCGATCTCGCGGTAGGAGGCCTGGGCTAAGCGGGAGTACGCAGCCGGTCCCGCAGCGGTTCAGCCGCTATTTGCGCTCGATCTGACAGTCGGGTAATGCTTGCCGCAGCCGAACCAGGCCCTGGCTGGAGACTTTGGTGCGGTAGAGCGTCAGCGACTTTAGAGCGGTCAGGCGGCTGAGCTCGCTCACGGCGGCGTCGGTGAAGACCGGACCTTCCAGGGCGAGCCTGGTGGGCCGGTGGAAAAGGCGCACGCCCAATGCCTCCACGGGACGCCGCAAGAATTCTGGACCTTGATATTCGACCGTCACGCGGCCGCTGCTATTCGGCGTTCACGTAATCGCCAGTAGCAGCGTCTTCTCGTCCAGCAGCGGGCCCAACTTCTGCAGCTTCTCCAGGATGCGCTGCTGATCCTGCGACTTCACCGCTTCGCTGGCCACCCGCGACGCAACGCCGCAGACAGCCAGGAGGATGAACAGACTCCGCAAGCTCCAGCGGAACATGGCACGCCTCCAGCGATGCTTCGTTCGCTTAGCCCCGGCCCCCAGGCGAGCGGGAGGCGTACGCCTCCCGATGACGACGTCTCTCCGGGGCAGAGTTATCGGCCGGCTTACGCCGGCCGCTCGCCGATCTCGCGGTAGGATTCCGGGGTAAGCGGTGATACGCAGACGGCCCTCCGCCGGTTCACAGCCACCCTCCGAAGGCCGACCTATTTTCCATCGGCCGACTGGCCAAGCAGACGCCTGGCTTCGGTGAGCAGGAATTTGGTGTCCTGGAAGGGTTCGTAGCTGATGTCCTGCCAGCGGACCAGGCCGGCCCCGTCGATGAGGAAAGTGCCGTGCAGGGTGAGCTGCTCGAAGTCGTCGTAGCAGCGGTAGGTTTTGAATGTCTCGAGCGCATTGTCGGAGACGAGCGGGAACGGCACGGGGCCGTCCTTGTAGTTCTCGATCGACTGCTTGAGCCCGGCGGCGTCGTCGCTGCTGATGCCGATCAGCTCGATGCCGGACTCCGAGAAATCCTTGGCCGCCTTGCCGAAGGCCTGCACCTGCTCGGCACAGTGCAGGCAACCGTGGCCGAGGAAGAAGAGCAAGACGACGGGCTTGCCGTGAAAATCGGCCAGCGAGTGGTCCGCGCCGTGGTCGTCCTTGAGCGTCCAAGAGAGAGCCGGCGACGGCTGCCAGCGGAAGGGCCCTAGCGAATCGAGGCTCGGTCGCACGCCGGTGTCGGGAAGCGGGGCCTTCGTGGCCTTCCAGTCCTCCGAGAAACCCAGCTCCTGGGCGATCGGCGCAAGGCGGGCATAGAGCGGCGCGGACTTGTCGATGGAGTTCGAGAGCTCGCGGAGCTGGTCGAGCGACTGTTTGGCGTCATCCTTCTTGCCGGCCAGCCACTGCAATTCCACCAGCCGGGCCAGCGGGATGACTTCGTTCTTCCGCGAGCGGACGGCGCCTTGCGCGGCTTCAATGGCCTTGTCGGTGTCGCCGGCCTTGAACTGCACCCAGGCCAGATAGTCGGCGTCGATGCCGCCGGCCTTGCGGAGCAGTTCCAGCCCGGACTTGAATTCGCCCTGGGCGACCGCCTGGTGGCCCTTGACCTCTTCCACGGCCTTCGTGAGGTTGTTGATCTTCTGATCGAACGGCTTGCGGGCGTCGTTCTTCGCCTTTTCGACGGCCTTGTCGTCTTTCTTGTCGTCCTTGGCCTTCTGCTCCGCGTCGGCGCCGGCCTTTTCCTGCGCGGCCTTCTGGTCGGCGAGTTTTTGCTCCAGAGCGGCCAGCTGCGCGTCGCCGCCGGCCACGTCGCCCTTGCGGTAATGGGCCATGCCCAGATGCCGCTGCCGCTTGAGCTGCTCCTGGTCGTTGTCGGTGGCGTCGAGATAGGGCGTCTCGGCCAGGGCAATCAACTCGTCCCAGGCTTCGAACCGGGTGAGCGACTCGAAGAGGCGCAGGCGGCCGAAATTCGCGCTGCCGCGATTGGGCGTGTTGTACTTGGGGTGCCGCGGCAGCTCGCACATGTTCTTGGCCAGGTCGATCGCGTCGCGCATCCGCCCGACAAAGATCATGTCGCGGATCAGCCACTCGTTGTTGTGGGCGAAGTTGTGGATCTGATCGGGCAGCACGCGGTCGCGCATCATGTGGGCGTGATCGACGCGGGCCGAGGCCTCCTGCTGGTAGCAGGCGTCCTCGTAGCGCTTGGTCCGCGAATAGATGTGGCCCGGCATGTGCCACATGTGGGCCACTCCCGGCGACGATTGCCCGCCCAGGGCCGCGGAGCCCAAGGCGTTCTCGGCCTTCTCGGTGTCCCACAGGTGAATGCGGTAGTGGTGGGCCGGGTGCATCGGGTCGGCCTTGAAGACCTGGTCGAGCAGGGCGTCGATCGCCAGGAAGCTGGCGATGGGCGTGCCGCCGTCGCGGTTCTTCCAGAGCTGCAGGGCCAGGAAGGCGCGGGCCTCGATGTCGTCCGGGTACTTGTAGAGAATCCGCTCCAGGGCCTTCGTGTAGGCTTCGTTGCGCTCCTTCCGCTTGTTGTTGTCGGCCTTGAAGTAGGCGTCGGCGGCATCGATGTACATCGTCTCCCGATCGCTGATGCCCGCCTTGTGCTTGACGCACTCGGCCATGAACTTCTTGGCCCGGTTGGCGTTGTCGATGTTCGCCAGCGCCATGCCCCAGTAGGCCAGGGCGCAGTCCTTGTCGAGCGTCGCCGCCTGGCGGAACGAGCGCTCGGCTTCGTAGTACCAGAAGCCGTGAATCTGGCCGACTCCTTGCTCGATGAACTTCTGGACCTCGGGGTTCTTGGTGGTCACGGGGAAGTGGATTTTCGGCATCCCTTCCATCAGGTACGCCTTCTGCCGCGGGCCTTCATCGAAGACTTCGCCGTGGTAGGAATGACCCGGCAGCGGGCCGGCCGCGGTCGTGGGCGACTCGGCCGGCTTGTCGTCGGGCTTCTTTTCCTCGGGCTTCTTGTCTTCCGGCTTCTTTTCGTCGGGCTTCGCCTCGTCCGGCTTGGCTTCCGCCGGCTTGGCTTCAGCGGGCCTGGTTTCAGCCGGCTTGGCTTCCGCAGGCGGCGCCTGGGCCAGTGCCACACGGCTGAGCAGGAGCGCAGCGACGACAGGGAGGGCAAAGAGGCGGCAGCAGGCCATGAGGAGGCATCCAGGCGGGGCTAACTTGGTGGGGAACGGTCAAGCCAGTATTCTAAGCCGCCGCAAGGAAAAAGCCAAAGGACCAAAGAACCGAAGAACCGAAGAACCCAACGCTGCTCCACTTGGTTCTTCGGTTCTTTGGTTCGTGGAATTTCCCCCCATGCCTCGCTCCTGGCTGGACAAATTTCGCGACGCCTTCCGCGGCCTGTGGCTGGCGGTCCGCAGCGAACGGAGTTTCGTGGTGCACTTGCCGATGGTGGCAGCCGTGGGCGTGCTGGCCTTCTTGCTGCGCGTGAGCCTGGTCGAGGCCTGCCTGCTGGGCCTGTGCGTGGCGATCGTCCTGGCGGCCGAGCTCTTTAACACGGCCCTGGAGCGGCTGGCCCGCGCGATCGATTGCGAAGAGAACGACCACCTCGCCGCCGCTCTTGACATCGCCAGCAGCGCCGTGCTGATCGCCGCGCTGGGCGCAGCCGGCGTGGGCGGGGCGATTTTCGCCTATCGAGCCGGAGCACTCGCGGGCTGGTGGCCCTAGGCCGAGCGGAGGTTCAGCAGCAGTTCGACGTCGCCGATGGGCAGGCTAAGGCGGCGGGCGATTTCGGGGGCGGACAGGCCCTGGTCGGCGAGGTTGGCGACGGCGACGAGGTCGCGGTTGTCGTCGAACAGTTCGCCCCGGATGCCAGGCGCCAGCGATATCTGGGCGGCCAGTTGCGGCAGCCGCTCTTCATCGTCGAGCCGCGCGGCGTCGCCCAGGCTTTCGATAGCGGCCAACGTGTAGCGCGGCGCGGGAGCTTCCACACTCCCGGCGCGAGCCAATGCCGATTCCAGGCGCTGCGATTCCTGCCGCGCGAGAAGGGCCAGGGC
>DASRJB010000063.1:0-2629 GCA_035649715.1 Pirellulaceae bacterium | reverse complement strand
ATCAGCCGGCTGCCGCGGGTCGATCAATACGATCCGCAATACGCCGCGGGGGGCGAGGTCGCCGCCACGGACATTCCCAGCGACGTGAAGACAGTCGTCTATTTTCTAGCCGACGAAGGCATGCCGCCCGACGCGAAGGTGATCGGCCCGCAAGACGTCCTGCCCAGCGCCACGGGCATGGGCAAGGGCCTGATGCGCCGGGAATTGGACCGGGCCGTCAATTCCTACGCCGAGTCCAACGGCGACACCACCTCGATCTATTCCGGGGCCCGCCTCGTCTCCGACAAAGTGGTCGGGATTCAGTTTCAGTACTTCGACGGCTCGGCGTGGCTGCCAGAATGGGATTCCGACGCCTCCGGCGGCCTGCCCCGGGCAGTCGAAATCGTGCTCACCGTGCAGCCGACGTTTGGCATGACCGAAGAAGAAATTGCCGAGCTCGCGCCCGACCAGGTGCCGCCCGTGCGAACCTATCGCCAGGTCATGAAGATTCCGACCGCCAGCCTGGCCCCTCCGGCGACCACCGAGGCGACGACGGAAACCGGGACTGCTGCTCCTGCTTCCGGCACGCCCAGCACACAGGGGGCCACGCCATGAAGCCGACCCGCCGCGGCCTGATTCTCGTGCTTGTGCTGATCGTGATCGCGTTCCTGTCGCTGGGCGCGTACTCGTTCACCGACTTGATGCTGGCCCAGCACGACGCCGCCATTCAATACGGCCGGCAGGCCGCCGCCCGGGGCCTGGTCGATACCGGCGCGGCCGCGGTGCAAATCTTCCTTTCGCAGCCGGAGGCCGACCGGGCCAACGCCGGCGGCATCTTTGACAACGCCGAGCGGTTCCAGGGTGTCACCGTGATGGAAGACGCCGACCCGAAGCTCCGCGGCTGCTTCAGCGTGATGTCGCCCAATATCGACAGCAACGGCAACCTGGCGGGCGTACGGCACGGCCTGGAAGACGAATCGACACGTCTCAACCTCAACACGCTCCTGGCCGTCGATAAGCTGTTGCCCGGCTCGGGCAAGACCTTCCTCATGGCTCTGCCCGGCATGACCGAGGACATCGCCGACGCGATCATGGACTGGCTCGACACCGACGAAGAGCCGCGCGAGCTGGGCGCGGAGATCGAATACTACTCGGGCTTGAGTCCGCCCTACGCGCCGAAGAATGGCCCGCTGGAGACGGTCGAGGAATTGCTGCTGGTCCGCGGCGTCACGCCCGAGCTGCTGTTTGGTGTCGATGTCAACCGTAACGGCCAGCTCGACACTCACGAGAGCCAGCAGGGAGGCGACGTCGATCCGACGGCCTTCCGCGGCTGGTCCGCCTACCTCACGCTGCACAGCCTGGAGTGGAACGTCACGCCCGAAGGGGAGCCGCGGATTTACATTAACAACAACGATCTGACGGCCCTGCACGAGCAACTGTCGCTCGTCTTTCCGCCAGAGTGGGCCGACTTCATCATCGCCTACCGGCAGATGGGGCCGGTTACCTCCACCAGCCAGGTCACGACGACGAGCAGCAGTTCCGTGAAGATCGACCTGTCGCTGCCTGCCAAGCAGCCGCTGACGCAAGTCTTGGATCTTGTTGGCGCGTCGGTCCGCTACAACCAAACCGACGGCGCGGGCAACTCGATTGTGGCTGTGATGCCCTCCCCCTTCGGCGCGACGCTCGGCCAGATGGCCGGTTACATGCCGAAGCTGATGGACTACGTCACGGTCAACCCGGCGGCCACGATTCCCGGCCGCATCAACATCAACCAGGCCCCGGTGACCATTCTGAACGGCATTCCCGGCATGCGGCCGGAGGTCGCCGAGCAAATCGTCTCCAGCCGCGACGTGGAGTCGAAGAACGACTCCCGCCGGCACGAAACCTGGCTGCTCCAGGAGGGGATCGTCACGCTCGAAGAAATGAAGACGATGATGCCGTTTGTAACCTGCGGTGGCGACGTCTATCGCGGCCAGATCGTGGGCTACTTCCAGGGGGGCGCAGCCTCCAGTCGGGCGGAGATCATCTTTGATGCTACAACCCCGCTGCCCCGCCTGCTATTCTGGAGAGACATCAGCCATCTAGGCCGCGGCTATGCGGTCGAGACGCTGGGCGTGGACTTTGCCGAACCATAGTTCCCGCAACATGTTGCGGAACTTTCGCCGCCCGCGATGGTTGAATGCTTGGGAATCTGAGCCTGTAAGGGTGCGTTGATGTCGCGTCTAGTCGCCCTGGAATGGGACGCCAAGGAAGCCCGCGTGGTCGTCGGCCGCAAGCGCGGCACGGCTCTCGTCGTGGAGCAGGCCTTCGCCGCCCCTCTGCCGCAAAAGGCGGAAGGCAGCGCGGCCGAAGCCGACATCGGCGGGGCGATCGCCAAGGCCCTCTCCGAGCGCGGCCTGTCGCGGGTCGAGGCGCTGGTCGCGGTGGGACGGGCCAGCATCGAACTGAAATTTCTTTCAACGCCGCCGGTTCCGCCCGAGGAGCTGCCCGAGCTGGTGCGGTTCCAGGCCCTGCGGCAGTTCACCTCGCTGGGCGACGACTGGCCACTCGACTTTGTGCCGCTGGGTCCGACCGCCGACGGCGGCACCAACGTGCTGGCCGCCGCCATCTCGGCCGACCTCGTCGGCCAGATGAAGAAAACCTGCTCGGC
>DASRJB010000062.1:0-2431 GCA_035649715.1 Pirellulaceae bacterium | reverse complement strand
AAAGCTATCGCTGCTGTTGCCCCTTCATCAAGTCGAGATTGTGCTCCGGACGCTGGAGGATCGAATAGATCTCCTGTAGATGCTCCGGAACTGTCGCCTGAAGGACTGCTTTTGCGTTTCGATAATCGAATTCGCCGACCTTCATCCACGTCTCCAAGAGCCAAACCGCCCCCAGTTCCCCTCGATCTGCCGGACGGCAGCGTCGGAATACGGCCCGCGGAAACGGAGGGCACAAACGGGGGCGCCAATGCTACGAGAACGTCTCGCGCCAGATGCCGCCGGCCCAGGACCAGCCGACGCCGAAGCCGACGAGCATGCTCCGCATCCCGCGCTTCAGCTGGCCATTCTTGCGGAGGTGCTCGATCAGGATCGGGATCGTCGAGCTGACCGTGTTGCCGCAGTGCTCCAGGACCATCGGCAGCCGCTCCGGCTTGACCCTCATCCGCTCGCGGAGCTGCTCCAGCATCTTCAGCGTGGCCTGGTGGAACAGATAGAGGTCGATGTCCTTATCGCTCAGCCTGGCGGCCGCGAGGATGTTCTCGACGAGCTGCGGGACCGCCACGACCGTGAAGTTGATCAGGCTCGGCCCGTCCATGTACAGCGCGCTCTCCCACCGCTGGCGATGCCGCGGCTGGATCGCCTGCTCCGGCGGCCGCGCGCCCCCCTTGGTGACCAGCAGCGTATCGGCGCCCGTGCCATCGGTGCCGAACTGAAAGGCGGTTAGCGTGGGTTCGCTGGCGGCCTCGACCAGCGTCGCAGCCGCCCCGTCGCCAAAGATCGTCCGCAGGCTGCGGTCCGTGGGATGGATGTACTTCGAATAGGTCTCGGCCGTCAGCAGGAGCACCCGGCGGGCCGCGCCGCTGCGGATCAGCCCGTCGGCCAGCGACAGGCCATAGACATAGCCCGAGCAGCCGAGGTTGAAGTCCAGCGCCCCGACGCTGGTCTTCAGACCCAGCCGGCTCTGCAGCAGGCAGGCGGTGGTGGGCAGCGGATAGTCGGGCGTCTGCGTGCAGAGCAGCAGGAAATCGATCGACGCCGGATCGACGTCGTATTGCTGGAACAGCTTCTGGGCGGCCGCGGCTGCCAGGTCGCTCGCGCATTCCCCCTCGGCAGCGATGTGGCGGGAGCGAATGCCCGTCTTTTCGTAGATCAGGTCCATGTCCCAGCCGGGGAATTCCGCCTTGAGCTGGGCGTTGGTCTCGACGCGCTCGGGAAGATGGACGGCGATGGGGCCGACCGCTGCGTATTTCACGGACGCCGGACCTGTCGGGAAAGGCCCGCGGCATCGTGAGGGAGCGCTTGTTCGGGCTCCGTCCCGCGCCGCCTGGGCTGGATGAGCAAAAAGTTTAGCCTAACGGGGGCCGCGGCGCGGGTCAATTGGCGCTGGCGACAGCGGTAGATCGGTGGTCGCTAAGTCGGTCGGTCGGTGGTCGGTGAAACGCGGCTTCGTACGCAGCATCCTTACCGACTCCGTACTCCGTACTCAGTACTCAGTGCGCTGGGTGGAATGATCCGACGCACTGACCACGGACCTACTGACCACCGACCGACTGACAGACCATCGGCCGTTTTTTGGGGAATACCTCGTTGCCAGCCGGGCTCAATCGGTCGGAAGCCTCGTTCACGCTTCGGAGACGTGCCATGCTGCGCCATGTTGTTGCCGCCTCACTCTTCATTTTTGCCGCATTGGCCGCGGGCTGCAGCTGCAACTCCGGCGTAGGTCCAGCGCCCGTAGGAACAAACGGCGGCCGCGTGCCGGTTGCAGGCGATCCCGACGTGATCGTGGTCGAGCACACCGATTACCGGCTGCCGCCGGCGGCCGACGACGGCCTGGCCGATGACCGGCTAGAAGACAAAAAGACGGCGTTCGATCCGGAGCTGGTCGATCGGCGGCCGGAAGCCGGCTGGAGCATCAACCAGAGTGAAGCCGTCGTCCGACTCGACGTGCCGCTCGTCCGGCCCGATCAGGAGCAGGACCTGCTGACGCTGCGGCCGTCGTATGCGGCTGCTCTACAAGCAGCGAGACAGACTCGCTCCTGGATTCCGGCGCTGCCGTCGGTCAACCTGCTCGATGGCAAGGCCAAGCAGTTTGACGACGGGCTCTATGCAGCCATCGACCAGGCCTGGTTCGAGGGAGTCGAGGCCAAGGTGCAAAGCCACCTGTCGCTCGTGGAGCGGCTCTTGCAAAAAGTCGGCCCGGACAGCGCGGCCGCGCCGCACCTGGCGGCGGCCCTGACGCTCGGCGGCAAGGAGACCTCCGTCGCCGATAACCCGGCCCGCGACGCGCTGATCCAGAAGTTCAACGCCAACCCGGCGCTGGCCAAGCCGATCGCGTTCTACACCTGGAACCCGACGCTGCAGCGCTGCTGGGCCTTCATGCGGTTCCTGCAGCAATCGCAAAAGGAATCCGATCCGGCCGTGGCGGCGATCG
>DASRJB010000061.1:0-15222 GCA_035649715.1 Pirellulaceae bacterium | reverse complement strand
CTTCGGGCACGCCGATCCCCGAGCTGCTGTAGCTAGGTACAGCCTCTTTCATTCATTGGCCGGAAGCAATCTTGGGCAAACCTTTATTCCACAGACAGGCAAATTGTCTCGGCGGATTTCTGGAAGCGGTGCATCTCGCCTGCCTTGCCTGTTTGCGATAGCAACCTGGGTAGGCCTTCGACGAGCACTTCGATTACGGTTTGCTGCCGGGGACACCAAGTTACGGAGTAGGCCACGAACACCGGATTGCCGTCGGGCGTCGAGTCCATAAATGTGACGTAACGATAGGACCCGCCTGACGTTGTCGTACCTTCCCGGTCTTCGGCCGTGTCGCGTCGTGTGGGCAAGCTGTCAAGCCGCGCACGCAACGCCTCGACGGCCAGGGCAAAGTCGGCCGCGGTTTGTTCTTGCCTTACTGCCACTACGCGAGCTTGCATCCGAGGTGATGAACAAACGAAGGCGATGGCATCCGCGCGGTCGTCAACCGGCGCTTGCTTCCACTGCTGTGAGGGAAGACGAAGACGGAATGCGCCGTCCGGCGACTGAAAGTCCCAGGGCGTCGAGGCCCACGTAAAGGAGCTAAACAACACCAGACCCGCGCCAATGAAGGCATGCAAAAAACTGAAACCGGCTGCGGTCACGGGTCGAGCAATGCCTACGCCGCCGTCACCCCGCGTCCAGAGCGCTGCCGCCGCTAGCGTGATGCCCGCCACTCCCAAAAAGATTCGAATCGCACCAGACGCCAGAAACAACGCCGAGTTAGCAGCGGGCGAAAGGCCGAGCGAAATCTCCGGCAGGACCAATCCTGTCAACCCGCAGAAGAGCGCAAGGTTTGCCAAGCGGCGCGAGCCCGGTCCGGCTGTTGCTCCTCGAATGAGGAAGTACAACGCCAGACACGCGAATAGAACAGCTGGAAGCAAGCGTCCGGCGAATTCCGGCAGAGTTTCCATCAAATTGAAATCCAGCCAAGAAAGTAACAAAAGCCCTGAATCAGAATCGGCGCGATTACACTGCACGCCAGTAGCGTGCGAAGGCAGTAACGCATCGTGGTGGCAACCCTAGTCCGAAACTGCCTACATTGTATTTCATGTACATCATAGATTGAGAGTGCCGGCAGGATGTGGGACTTAGCGCAGTGACGAAGTGACGACAAGAACGGAAGGCGGTACAACGACGTTCCTGTTCGCCGCAATTTGCGGGAGGCTGCGACGCGAGTGGCAATCGTCTTGGTGGTGCTTGGCCTTTGGGCAGGTGGTACTGCTGCCGAGGACTTTGCTCCAAAGATGACGCACACCTTTAGGACAGCCGGCGACGTGGCCATCAAAGCCGATGTGCTCGGCTATGCCGACGACCGCACGCGGCTGGTGGCACTTATAGTTCCTCAAAGTTCTCCCCGGCCTGCCTGGAGGGACTCTTCCCAAGTCACCGGAAGGCAGGGCGCGGGAGAAATTTGCGGATGAGATTTGGCGGATCCGCACCAGGTGGCTGGTCGCCATCGCTAGGTTGATGCGCCGGAGGAAACACGCATCGCCCCGCGACGAACGAGTGGCACCAACGGTCGCACGTTTTACGCCAGATTCTTCGCGCGGGGCGATGCGCTTTGGCTCGTAACGAATCGCTCAGACAGAGACGGCCACACCCGGCACGTCTATCTATAAGTACTTCGCCCAGCCAAAGCCAGCGTGTTCCTTCCTGCGTGCCCCCCATCCCGCTGGAGTGAAAAACCATGATCGCCGTCTCGGAACCTGTTCCTCCGGATGCCTCGGTGTTCGCCGCCTTTGTCGGCCTGGACTGGGCGGACCAGAAGCACGACCTGGTGCTTTACGATCCGCGGGGCGGAAAGCCCGAGCACTCGCAGCTTCCACACACGCCGGAAGCCATCGACGAGTGGGCCTGCAGCCTGTGCGAGCGGTTCGGCGGCCGGCCGGTGGCGGTCTGCTTCGAGCAGACGCGCGGGGCCATCGCCTACGCGCTGCTGAAGTACGACTTCCTGGTGCTGTTCCCCTTGCCGCCGGCCCGGCTGAAAAGCTACCGCGAGTCGTTCTCCACGAGTGGGGCCAAGGACGACCCGACCGATGCGGCCCTGCTCGCGGACTATCTGCTGCGACACCGGGATCAGCTCCGCGTGTGGCGGCCCGATTCGCCAGCGACGCGCGAGCTGCTCTGGCTGGCCGAGGCCCGCCGCGATGCCGTCAACCAGCGGACGCGCCTCTCCAACCAGCTCACGGCCGTGCTGAAGCGGTATTACCCACAGGCTCTGGTGCTGGTCGGGGAGGATGTCGATACGCCGCTGGCCTGCGACTTCCTCAGCAAGTGGCCCACGCTGACCGCGGTGCAAGCGGCTCTGCCTGCGACGCTCCGCAAGTTCTATTACGCCCATTCCTGTCGCAGCGAGGAGCGGATCGCCGAGCGCCTGGAGCTGGCCCGGTCCGCGGTGCCGCTGACCACCGACGCGGCGCTCCTCGGGGCCGGCACGCTGCAGGTGCAGTGCCTGGTGGCCCAGCTCCGCGCTCTGCACAAGGCGATCGCCAAGTACGAAGCCCGCCTGGCCGAGCTGATGGAGGCCCACCCCGACGCGGCCTTGTTCCGCGCCCTGCCGGGCGCCGGCCCAGCGCTCGCGCCGCGGCTGCTGGCGGCCTTCGGCACGGACCGCGAGCGGTTCCAATCCGCGGCCGAGCTCCAGACCCTCTCCGGCGTCGCGCCGGTGACCGAGCGCAGCGGCAAGCGCTCTACGGTCCGCCGCCGCTGGGCCTGTCCCAAGTTCCTGCTCCAGACCTTTCACGAGTTCGCTTACTGCTCCAGCAAACGCTCGGTCTGGGCCCGGGCGTTCTATCTCCAGCAACGGGCTGTCGGCAAAGGCCATCATGCCGCCCTGCGCACGCTCGCCTTCAAATGGATTCGCATCCTGTTCCGCTGCTGGAAGACCAACACGCCCTACCACGAACAACGCTACCTCGACGCGCTCCGTCGCCACAGCGCCCCGCTGCTCACCTTCCTTCCCACCGCCAGTTCCTAACCCGTTCAAAACCTGTCGATCACAGGAGCCCGCTATGCTTGACGGACCACCTCAGACATCTGGCGTGTCGCCAGTGCCTGGCCACCTGGCGGACGGCGGGATAGTCATTAGCGCAGCGCGAGCGGCCGAAGGGTGAAGCCGGCGACGGCGCCTTGGATCTTGTTGACGGTGGCGACGTAGCAGAATTCGTAGACCTTGTCGCGAGCGAGGTCTTCCAGGTAGTGGAACTCGCCGATGTGAACGCCCTGCTCGACCAGCAGGTACTTGTGCACGGGGATGAACGAGTTGCTGCCGGCAGGGGCGGGGTTGACCTCCAGGCCGCTGGTGTCGCTGGCGATGAGCATCGCGCCGTGCCGCTCGACGAGGTATTTGGCAGTCTGGAGCGTGATGCCGGCCGAATCGTGCTGGCCGATCTTGGCGTGGTTGTCGCCGTCGGTTCCCCAGTGCCGCAGGGTGCCGGTGCGGACAAGCACGACGTCGCCGGGCCGCAGTGAAACCTTTTGCTGGGCCAGCGCGGCATCGACGTCAGCCGGCGAGATCGGATAGCCAGTCGGCAGCTCGTCCACCTTGCGGGCGGCCGCGATGTCGAGCAAGACGCCCCGCGCGACGATCGGCGGAATCGACACGTTGTCGCACTTCTGAATGCCAAAGTCGCCGCCGTGCTCGGCTTCCTTGAAGCCGTTGTACCAGTGGTGGTCCGCGCTGATCGTGATATGGCCCAGGCCGTCGATCTGCGTCGCCACGTTGTCATTCATGAACAGAGCGTTGCTGTGCCAGCGGGTCACGCTGGAATTCCCCATGGGATTGACCACGCTCTCCTTCTGCGCCTCTTCGCCCGCCGGCGAGCGGAACGACATGATCTCGCCCGGCGAGTGGCCCGGCCACTTATAGCTCCGCCGGCTGTAGGCGATGCCCAGGTCGTAAACCTTCCCGGTGGCCGCCAATTTCAGGGCCGCGGCCCGCGACTGGTCGGTCATCGCGTTCAGCGCCCCGACCTCGTCGTCTTTGCCCCAGATCCAGCCCCAGCCCACGCCCGCCTTCCAGCCTTTGATCGTCGCCGCCGCTTCGTTCTGCCCCGCGGCAAAATGCGATTCGGCGAGCCAGCCGAGAGCGAGCAAACCGAGGACGGCCACAACGAGCAGCGCACGACGTTTCATGGAAGAGGCTCCTGGAGATGGGCGACAGATGACGAGCCGATTAGAGCAAACGGCGGCAGCGGGTCGCTACTGGCGCAAGAGACGAACCACGGAAAACACGGAAGTAAATTCAGATCGCCTTTCCGTGTACTCCGTATGTTCCGTGGTTCCGCTGATCGATCTACGGCGATTCGGCGAGTTTGGCGCGGGCCTCGGCGACAAGGTCGCTGGCCCAGGGCTGGCTGGCGTAGAGCGTGTCGATGCCGCGCCAGACTTTCTCGGCGGCGGCGCGGTCGGTGGTGGCGAGTTTGTCGGCCCGCTCCAACTGACGACGGACGGCCTGTTTCTCCTCGGCGTTCAGCTTGGCGGCAGTTGGCCGCAACCGCTCTGCGGCTTGCCGAGCCAATGCGATGCACTGCTGGCTGATGCGCTGTTGGATCGGGTTGAGTGCCGGATCGGGGGGGCCGCCATAGACGCTGGCGATCGCCTCGTAGCGGGCGAGCGCAGCCTCCGGGTCGCTGGACTCCATCCGCAGCGCCGCCAGGTAAGCCCGCTCGGCAGGCGTCAGCCCTTCCGCGCCGCTGGGGCGTCTGGCCCGCCGCTCCAACTGCTTTTGCAGCTGGTATTGCTCCATGTCGTCCTGCCAGGCGCGGACTTCCGCTGCTCGCGGATCGGACGAATGGTGCTGCAGGAACTGCACCAAATCGCTTTCGTGGAGGACCAGCTCGTCCGGGCCGCTGTCGGCCGCCGCTTGCACGGAGGCAAACAGCCGATCGGCCGACGGGGGCCGCGTCGCCAACAGCGCCACCCCCGCGATCAGCACCGCCGCCAGCGCCAAGAGCCCGCCCACGAGCAGCCACTGCCGCACCGGCGTTTCGTCGGTCTCGCGCGCGCCTCGGAGCTCGGCCTCGCTGACGGTCGTGAAGCGGGCCAGCGCCGCGGCCGCAGTGTTGCTCGGAGCGGCCGGCTGGTCAGAGTCGGTCTTGCGGCCGCTTTCGCCCGCGCCGGTGCGTTTATCGGCTTGCGTGCCGAGCCGAGTGAGGTTCGACTGTCCGCCGCGGGCGTCGGTCGCGAGCGTCGGCGCGTCGCTGGCCAGGCGGTATTCGTCGCTCTGGGCCAGCTCGATGGGCAGCGTCGGGTTGGCGTTCACGTTTGCCGACGCCGTCTTGGCGCTCGACGGCAGCGCCTCGTCGGGCAGCGGCTCTGCGACCTCCGGCTGATCGTCGAGCGGGTCGAGCACGCGCGTTTCGAGCGACAGGGCGTGCTCCATCGCTTTCAAGCGGTTGGCCAGGGCCAGCGCGGTGGGAATTCGCTGGTGCGGGTCCTTGTGCAAGAGCTGCAGGATGATGTTCTCGAACTCCGCGGGCGTGTCGGGCGCGAGCCGGCGGACTGGCGTGGGCGGCTCCTTCTGCAGCGCGGACATCACCTCATAGATCGTCCGCCCGACGAACGGCGGCCGGCCCGTGAGCAGCGCGTACATCACACTGCCCAGGGCGTACAGGTCGCAGCGGCTCGTCGGCTGCTTCCCCTCGGCCTGCTCGGGGGCCATGTAGTCGGCGGTTCCCAGCACGCCGCCTTCGGCCGTGACATTCGTGCCGCCGTAGAGCTTGGCGATGCCGAAGTCGGTGAGCTTGACATGGTCGCTCGCGTCCATGAGCAGGTTGGCCGGCTTGAGGTCGCGGTGGATGATGCCGCGGTCGTGGGCGTGCTTGAGGGCCTGGGCGACGCCCACGCCGATTCGCGCGACCTCGCGCCACGAGAACCGGCGGCCGGCGGCGATCTCTTCCTGCAGGCTGCGGCCGCTGACCAGCTCCATCACGTAGAACAGGTGGCCGTCTTCCTCGCCGTAGCCGAAGAGCTGCACAATGTTCGGGTGCAGCAGCCGCTTGAGCGTCTCGATTTCTTGCTTGAAGCGTTCACGGAAGTTGGTGTCGTCGGCCAGGTGTCCGGAGAGGACTTTGACGGCTGCCCGCTCGCCGGTCTCGTCATTAAGGCCGACATAGACGGCCCCCATGCCGCCGCGGCCGAGGACTTTTTCGAGCTTGTACGGTCCGAGGCGTTCCAGGGGCATGGCGGTTCCAAGTGATTGGGCCGGCTCATTTTACGATGCAGCCGCGAAGGCCGCGACGGTCGCGGGGCACCCCTTGCCACGGAGGCGCGATTCCGCAATCATAAGCAGCTTCCACCAATCGCTTTGCGGCTGAATGGCAGCCGCGGAAGTTGTTGCCGGCAAGAGATTTAGCAGTCAGGGAGCTGCACTGGCATGGCTCGTTACAACGGTCCCAAGGCGCGGATCAACCGCCGCCTCAAGACGCTGGTTTATGAAACGGCGGGCGCGGCCCGGGCCCTGGAGCGCCGCGACAACCCGCCGGGCATGCACGTCAAGGGCGGGCGGAAGATGTCGAACTGGGGTCTGGCGCTGTTCGAGAAGCAGAAGATCAAGCACCACTACGGCCTGATGGAGAAGCAGCTTCGCCGCTATTACCGCATGGTCGTGGCCAAGAAGGGCGACACCGGGGCCCAGATGCTGGCCCTCTGCGAGCGGCGGCTGGACAACGTCGTCCGCCGCGGCGGCCTGACGAAGACCCGCCCGCAGGCCCGCCAAGGAATCGTGCACGGCCACTTCTACGTCAATGGCATCAAGGTCACCAGCCCCAGCTATCAGCTCCGGCCCGGCGACGTGATCACGATCCGGCCGAAGGAGCAGATCTACGGACTATACAAGGGTGTCGTCGGCGACGGCAACAACGTGCAGACTCCCGACTGGATCACGACCGACCCGACGAGCCTGCGAATCACCATGGTCGGCCTGCCCGGCCCCGGCGACTTCAGCCTCCCGGTCGATGTGAACATCGTCGTCGAGTTCCTGGCAAGGTGACAAAGAACCAAAGTTCCAAAGAACCAAAGAACCGAAGAACGAAAGAACCGAAGAGCTGAGGAACCCTATTTGGTTCTTTGGTTTTTCGGTTCTTTGACTTTTGACTTCCATGCATTCGCGTCTCGTCGTTCTCGGCGGTGGTCCCGGCGGCTATGCGGCGGCATTTTTGGCGGCCGATGAGGGGCTGGAGGTCACGCTCGTCGAGGCCGATTCGCGGCTGGGGGGCACCTGCCTGCTAAGGGGCTGTATTCCGTCGAAGGCATTGCTGCACGTGGCCCGCGTGATCAGCGAGGTCGAGGAACTGCGGCACGACTGGGGCATCGAATATCCGCGCCCGAAGCTCGACGTCAACAAAGTCCGCGAGCGGAAGGAGAAGGTCATCCTGGCGCTCTCCGGCGGACTGGCTCAGATCGCCAAGCGCCGCAAGGTGCGGGTGATCCGCGCCCGCGGAGTCTTTGAGAACGGCACGACACTCCGCCTGGATGGGGACGACGCCTCGATTCCGTCGGACCGCAAACTCACGTTCGACCATTGCATCGTCGCCACCGGTTCGACGCCCGCGATGCCGCCCGCGTTCAATATCGGTTCGGACCGCGTGATGGATTCGACCGGCGCGCTAGCGCTGGCGGAGATCCCGCAGACGCTCCTGGTGATCGGCGGCGGCTACATCGGCCTGGAGATGGGCACGGTCTATGCCAATCTCGGCTCGCAGGTGAGCGTCGTCGAGCTGCTCGACGGCCTCTTGCCAGGCGCGGACCGCGACCTGGTCAAACCGCTGCACAAGCGCCTGAATACGCTCTTCGGCGAGCGAATCTTCCTTAATACGAAGGTCGGCTCGCTCGGCCTCCGAGACAACAAGGTGGAAGTTGCCTTCGAAGGCCCCGGCAAGTTCGGCACCGAGCAATACGACCGCGTGCTCGTCTCGGTCGGCCGCCGGCCCAACAGCCGCGGGTTCGGGCTGGAGAACACGCAGGTCGAGATCGACGCCAAGGGATTTGTGAAGGTAGACCGTTCGATGCGCTCAGCCGATCCGCACATCCTGGCGATCGGTGACGTGGCGGGCGAGCCGATGCTGGCCCACAAGGCGACGCATGAGGGCCGCGTCGCCGCCGAGGTCGTGGCCGGCAAGCCCGTGGCCTTCGACCGGCTGGCGATTCCCGCGGTCGTCTTCACCGATCCGGAGATCGCCTGGTGCGGGCTTACCGAAGAGCAGGCCAAGCAGGAAAACCGCCCGTACGAAACGGGCGTCTATCCCTGGGCCGCCAGCGGCCGGGCGATCGCCTTGGGCCGCACCGAGGGGCTGACCAAGATCCTCATTGAGCCTGAGACCGAGCGCGTGCTCGGCGTCGGCATTGTCGGGCCGGGCGCGGGCGAACTGATCGCCGAGGCCGTGCTGGCGATCGAGATGGGCTGCGAAGTGACTGATATTACCGAGTCGATCCACGCGCATCCGACGCTCAGCGAAACGCTGATGAACGCCGGCGAGGCGTTCTTCGGCACCGCGACCGAGATCTACAAGCCGAAGCGCAGCCCGCCGCCAGAAACACAGGGGAAGCCCGCTGAAGGCGCGGCCTAGCGCGTCGTCCGGCGTCGAGCGTTTGACTATAATCAGGCTCCCGCCCCATTGCCCATTTCTGACCGGAGCGCTCATGTCGTATCGACTTGCCATTCTCGGCATCGCCCTGGCCGCCTTGCCGCTCGCCGCCCAGGACAACTGGCCGCAGTTCCGCGGGCCGCAGGGCCACGGCACCTCGAAAAGCACGGGCTTGCCGACGACCTGGAGCGAGAAGGAGCACGTGAAGTGGAAGACGCCGCTGCACGACCGCGGCTGGTCGAGCCCGGTCATCTGGGGCGACCAGATTTGGGTCACCGCGGCGACCGAAGAGGGCAAGACCGACTTCGCCATCTGCATCGACAAGAACACCGGCAAGATCGTCCACGACCTCAAGCTGTGGGACAATGAGAAGGTCTATCCGCTGGGCAACGCCCTCAACAGCTACGCCTCCTGCACGCCGGCGATCGAGGAAGGCCGCGTCTATGTGCACTTTGGCAGCTACGGCACCGCCTGCCTCGATACGGCCAGCGGCAAGACTCTCTGGCAGCGCCGCGACCTCCCTTGCGAACACTTCCGCGGCCCCGGCAGCTCGCCGATCCTGTTCGAGAACCTGCTGATCTTCCACATGGACGGCTACGACTTCCACTACATCGTGGCCCTCGACAAGCAGACGGGGAACACCGTCTGGAAGATGGACCGCAACATCGACTACGGCACGACCAACGGCGATTTGATGAAGAGCTTTTGCACGCCGCTGGTGATTGAGGCGGCTGGCAAGACGCAGCTGATCAGCCCCTCGAGCAAGGCTTGCATGTCGTACGACCCGCGGACCGGCCGCGAATTCTGGCGGGTCCGCTATGCGAGCCACTCCGGCGCGGCGATGCCTCTCTTTGGCCACGGCCTGGTCTACGTCAACACGGGCTTCGGCGCGGCGGACCTGTTGGCCGTCAAGCCCGACGGCGAGGGCGACGTCACGACGACGCACGTCGTGTGGGCCAGCAAGAAGAGCATCGGCAGCAAGCCCTCGCAGGTCCTCGTCGGCGACTTGATCTTTAACGTCGATGACAATCCCGGCGTGGCCACTTGCATCGACGCCAAGACCGGAGAGGAGCTGTGGAGCAAGCGGCTGAGCGGCGAGTTCAGCGCTTCGCCCCTTTATGCCGACGGCAAGATTTACTATTGCGGCCAGGACGGCATCACCACCGTCGTGAAGGCCGATCGCGAGTACACCGAGCTGGCCAAGAACCAGTTTGCCGACGGCTTCATGGCCAGCCCCGCCGTCACCGGCAAGGCCCTCATTCTGCGCACCCGCTCGGCGATCTACCGGGTGGAGGAGTGAGGGATGGGGCGGAAACTCCAAGAACCAAAGAACCGAAGAACCGAAATCTGGTTCTTTGGTTCTTTGGTTCTTTGGTTCTTTTCTCTTCCCGCCGCTGCCGACGAGCTTCAAGCGCTGGCGGCCAAGTGCAACCAGTTGGGCCTGGCCGAGCAAGCCGCGATTACGCAGAAGTGGAACATCCCGCGGCATCCGGGGCGGCAGTATTTGTTCATTCCGCCGGCGAGCGATCCGGCCGCGCCCCAGTCCGGCGCGGCGATGGTTGTTCGCCAGTGGTACGACAAGTTCCTGACCATTCGTCGTGAGCGGGCCGCAGCGCTGTATGCAGGCGCGAGGCAGGCCAGCGATGAGCGGCAGCCGGCCCGCGCGTATCAGCTGCTGCACGAGACGCTCCGCGAAGACCCCGATCATGCCGAGGCCCGCCGCGTGTTGGGCTACGTCAAAGACGCCCGCGGCCAGTGGACGACCCCCGAGTGGGAGAAGCTCGTTGTCGAAACGGCCAAGACCAACCATCCGCAGACCGGCTGGCGGGCGGGCAGCTACCAGCGGCTCGATACGCCGCACTTCCACATCGCGACGAACCACACCAAGAGCGAGGCCCTGGAGGCCGGCCGCGAATTGGAAAACCTCCACACGCTCTGGCGGCAGATCTTCTTTCGCTACTGGAGCACGCCCGAGGCCCTCGCCGCGCGGCTGGCCGGAGGCAATCAGCCGCTCGCGCCGCCGCGGCCGGCCAAGATGCAGGTCGTCCTGTTCAAGAACCGGCAGGAATACACCGCGAAGCTCAGCCAGGTCGAGCGGCTGGCCGCGGCGACGCTGGGCTACTACTCGAGCGAAAGTAAGGTTGCCTATTTCTTTGCCGGCGACACGTCGGTCTATCCCACCTGGTATCACGAGGCGGCGCACCAGCTCTTTCAAGAATCCGTGCCGGGCGCGGTCGCTCTGCCGGGCGCGGATCGCAACTTCTGGGCCCTGGAAGGGGCGGCGCTCTACATGGAATCACTCGCCCGCCACGACGGCTATTGGACCGCCGGCGGCTGCGAGGCCGACCGCCTGCAGCTCGCCCGCTACCGCGCTCTGTCGGGCGACTTCCTCGTGCCGATGCAGCGGCTGAGCGCCATGGGCCGCGCGGCGCTGCAGCAAGACGCCGATCTCCGCAAGCTCTATAGCCAGTCCGCGGGGCTGGCGCACTTTTTGATCGACGGCGCAGAGGGCCGGCATCGCGAAGCCTTCGTCGATTTGCTGGCGGTGATCTATCGGGGCGAAGATTTGCCCGATTACCTCGCCAAGGCCACGGCCGAGCCGCTCGCCGCGCTCGACGAGCAGTATCTCAAGTTTCTCAATGTCACCGACGCCGACCTCGCCGGCATCCCCGATCCCTCGCGGCTAAAGAACCTCAGCCTCGGGCGAACGGCAATCACCGACGCAGGACTGGCCAACATGGCCGGCTGCAAAGAGCTGCTGTTCCTCGATCTATCCGCCACGGCTGCCAGCGACGCGGGCCTCGCGCACTTCGCCGCCGCGAGCAAGCTCGATCAGCTCTTCCTCGAAGGGAGCAAAGTGACTGCGGCATCGCTGCCGCTGATCGGCGGCTTCAAGCAGCTGACGCAGCTCGACCTGGCCCGGCTGCCGCTGACCGACGAGTCGCTCGCGCCGCTGGCAGGACTGAAGAACCTGCAGAGGCTCTACCTTCACGGCACACCCCTGAGCGATGCCAGCCTCGTCCACCTCCGCGGCCTCAAGCAGCTCGAGACGCTCGACACCGCCGGCACCAAGATCACGCCAGAAGGCCGTAAGCGATTGCAAATCGTGCTGCCAAAGCTCAAGCTGGCGTCGCCCTAGCCCAACTCCCCAGCCCTGGCTCTCCGCATGCGTCCCTACATCCTCTCCGAAGTCAACTACGCCTACACGAAGGCCAATCCGTACGAAGTCGCCGTGCTGCCGCTGGGGGCGACGGAGCCGCACAACCTCCATTTGCCCTACGGCACGGACATGTACGAGGGGACGATCATCGGCGAGAAGATTTGCGAAGAGGCGCATAAGCGGGGAGCGAAGGTCCTGCTGCTGCCGACGATCGCCTACGGCACCGAGACGAACATGAGCCGCTTCCCGCTGGCGATCAACGTCGATCCGACGACGCTCTACCGCTTCGTGACGGACATCGTGAAGAGCTGCATAAACAGCGGCGTGCGGAAAATCGTGCTGCTCAACAGCCACGGCGGCAACGAGATGAAGCCGCTGCTCAGGGAACTCGCCGACAAGATCGACGGGCAGCTGTTTCTCTGCAACTGGTACAACGTGCTGGACCACGAGGCAGTTGGGAAAATCTTCGAGCACGCCGACGACCACGCCGGCGAGATGGAGACGTCGTTCATACTGGCCTTCTATCCGCACCTGGTCGCCAAGACGAAAGACGGCAAGCTGGCCGCCGACGACGGCCAGACCGCCAAGACGCGGTTCGAAGCCGTCAATCGCGGCTGGGTCAGCATCACCCGCCCCTGGCACCTGCTGACCACCAACAGCGGCTCGGGCTATCCCCACTCCGCCAGCGCCGACAAGACGCACGCCATGCTCAAGATCCTTGTCGATCGGCTGGCGACGTTTCTCACCGAACTATCCGCCGCCAAGATGGACGAGCGGTTTCCGTACTAGCGATTCCGGCTGGCCCTCACTTTGACTTCAAGGCGAAGTCGTGCTTCAGCTGGCTGGCGGAGGCGTCGATGGTGAGCGTGGAAGCGTCGTTGTACCTGGCTGGGATATAGTCTTCGATCAACTGCTCGCCCATCGGGCCCTTCTTGCCGGGGACGGGGCGAGTGGCGCGGATCTGCACTTTGCTGACGCCCTTGTGAACGGCGGCCTGATAGACGCCGTCCTTGATTTTGCCGCCCTCGGAGCCGAACTGCGGATCGGTGGGCGTGAACACAATGTCGCCGTCAGGCAGCGGAGCGCCGTCCAGCGTGACGCTCCCGCCGATCGTCAGCAGGGGGTTCTCGGGCGCGCAGGAAGCCGCCGCGAGTGCGATGAAGATGATGCCGGCTCGAAGAGTCTTGTGGAGCATGTTCTCGGGCTGCAGGAGGCTAGAAGTCCCCGGTAGTCTCGCCCAGGTTGCGCGTGCCCAGCGATTGATAGACGGCCGCATGGATGGAATTGCTGACGAACCGCACCGAACCGTCTCCCAGACTCGCATTGACTCCGGAGGCGTGGTAGCTGCGGGCATACAGAGCCTGCGTCCCGTTGTTGGCCACCGTCGTCTGCGGCGCCTGCTTGATGGAAACGCCCTGATAGTTCTGCGTGTCGCGGACGGAAGTATTCGGCGGATTGAGCGTCGTAAACCAGCTGTTGCCTTCCCACGAGTTGCAATACCGCCCGCGCAGGTCGTTGGCCGTGGTATCGCGCACGACGCAGATCTCGCTGAGCATCAGCGTATTCGAAAGCCCGTCGGTCACTTCGGCCAGTCGCAAAAACGACTTCGTATAGAACATGCCGTTGAGCGACAGGCCGCCCGTGCCATAGGCCGTCGAGCCGGAGCACACGACGTAGTTGGTGTGCAGCCCTTGCATCGTGCCGGCGACGCCATTGACCGTGTTGGTGTCGCGCGTCTGGATCTTGGGGCTGTTGCCATCGGAGGGGCAAATCAGCGTGCGGATCAGGGTGTCCTTGTTCGGGCACAAGAGGGCCCAGTTGCCATTGGTGCGGAGCGAGGCTTCGTAGATCTCGTACAGGTTCTTTTGCTCGATGTAAGGCAACAGCGGCTGGACCCAGCAGCCGCGAATCCAAGGGACGTCATTGGAGTAAAAGTTGTTCCACTGTCCCGGCGGCAAGCGGTTGAATGTGTCGTGGTAATTGTGCAGACCCAAGGCGAGCTGCTTCAGGTGGTTCTGGCACTGCATCCGCCGGGCAGCCTCGCGAGCGGCCTGCACGGCAGGCAGCAGCAACGCTACCAGGACGCCGATAATGGCAATCACCACCAGCAACTCGACCAGCGTAAAGCCTCGGCGATTCATGAGTGACTCCATACCACGATCTCCTGTGCGACCGACCGGACGATCGCGATAGAGTCTAGTCGGTTTGAGAAGGCGAGCAAGAACAACGGTGCGGTTTCCGCGCGCGGGTCTACTCGAGATAGTCCCGCGAACCGAGCCGGGCGGCCTGGGGCGGAACGCGCGTGGCGGCGCAGTCCTCGGTGGCCAGGCGGCAGGCCACCGCGAACGGGAACTTGCCGGGCGGCGCGCCCCATGTAAACGGGCCCTCGCCCCAGAACTGCCCCTTGGCCACCAGGTCCAGCCGGGTGACCTTGTTCTCGGAGGTTTCGATGACGCCGGCGATGTCCGCCGTGTAGCCGCGGTCGCCGCGCCTCGTTTCCAGGTGCACGGTGCCGCTGATCCGTCCGTCGGCGATCTTCAGGTCGAGGCGTTTCACTTCGTTGGCTTCCCACATCGGCGGCTCGCCGCGGGTGTTATCGACCAGGTGATAGCGGGCCAGCCGCCGCGCAAGGCTGTCCGGGAATTTGCCCTCGGCCAGCGCGGCCGCTTCGTCGGCGCGAATCCAGAGGTGATCGCGGCCGAGCGACTTCTGCGCGAAAGTTTCCCGCCGGTCCTTCGTTTCCGGGTAGCCGCCGAGCACCTTGCTCGTGACATCGACGATCAGCGCGCCGGGCGGCGGCTGTGGCAGCGGCGGTTTGTCGCCGGCTACGGGCGTCAACACCTCCGCGGCCAAGGCGGCGGCGGGATCGAACTTGCGCAGCACGCCCGTCAGCAGCCGGCGCTCGGGCTCGGCCTCGGCCACGTTGGCGTGGCTCAGCAACTTGCCGTCGGCCGTGAAGCAGAAGACGCCTTGCGAACCCCCTTCCAGGCCCAGGCCGGCTTGCCTCAGCACCTTGGCGAAGATCTGCCCCTCGGCGTCCTGCAAGCGGCGATGAATGTGCTGATCGACGGCGACGGGGATGAACTGCGTTTGCAGCAGGCGCAGGATTTCCTCGTCTTGCAGAGCCGACGCACGGTCGGCGATGCCGTTGTTTCAGACACAGCCCAAGGGGTGGCCGCTGCGGACCAGCATATAGACGGGCTTTTTCTCCTTGGCCGCGACCGCGCACGCTTCGAGCACCGACAGCCGCCAGGGAACCGCCTCCCACGCAGCCGCTTCCGGAGTCAGCTCGTCGTGCAGCTTCTGAAACTCGGCTGGCGTCAGGGCGTCCTGGGCCGGAAGCGCTGAATTTGCCATCAGCAGCGCAAGCACGGCGCGCGTCGAAATGCTGCGAAGGCAAGTATTCATGAAAATCGGAAGCCGCTAAAGGCGCATTTC
>DASRJB010000060.1:0-4345 GCA_035649715.1 Pirellulaceae bacterium | reverse complement strand
TAATACGTGGCAGAACAAGCAGCCGCCCGTGCAGCCGGCGGGAGTTCACGGCGCGGGGTTTGTCTATGAGCCGTTTCAGAAGGTGCTGCTGCTGCAAAGCGGCAAGCGCGAGACGCAATACGGCGGCGGCAGCGATTCGATCACCTGGACCTACGACGCCAACACGAATACCTGGACTGACCTGAACGTGCCGAGCGGCCCCGGTAATCCATGGGTCGGGGCGATGGATTTCGATCCCGAGCACAACGTCTTGGTGCTGTTCAACCACCGCGACCGGCAAGTGTGGGCCTATCGCTACAAACAGGTCGCCGTGGGCACGCGTGCTGAATGAGGAGCAATTCCAGATGAAAGCTCGAACACCCGTCGCAGCGCTGGCTGCATGCCTGGCGGCGCTCGTACTCTCGCCACTGCGAGCGGCCGACTGGCCACAGTTCATGCGCAGCGCCGAGCATACGGGCGATGCCGCCGATGAAGAGCTGCGCCTGCCGCTGGGCCTCGCCGCCCAGGTGAAGCTGAACGACGCGGTGCTGACTTCGCCGGCGATCGTGGCCGGGCGGGCCTACGTCGTCGATCAGATGGGCACGGCCTACTGCATCGATCCGGCGGCTCAGAAGATCGTCTGGCAAGCTTCGCCCGACGGCGTGGCGGCGATGGGCTCGAATACCAGCTCGCCCTGCGTCGCCGGCGGCCGCGTCTTCTTCGGCACGACGGCTGGCCGGCTGCACATCCTGAATAGCGAGGATGGATCGGTATACAAGACGCTGGCGATTGGCTCGCCGATCTTGAGCGCGCCGACGCTGGCCAACGACTCGATCTATTCTCAAGCGCTGGACGCCGTACTGCGCTGCATCGACCTGGACGGCAACGAGCGGTGGCAGTGGGACCACTACCAGAGGTACCAGGAGCCGCCGGAAATCACGAAGAGCCAGGAGCGCGAGCGGGGCCATCCGGGCAGCTACGACCGGCCGCACTACGGCGGCGGCGACGTGGCCGTGTCTGGCCGGAAGGTCGTGACGAGCTTTGGCTGGGACATCGTTTGCCTGGAGGATGCCGGCCGCGAGGCGCGCATCGTGTGGTGCAACCGCGCTCCGAGCGGCCGCGACGGCTCATCTCCCATGTCGTCCTCCATCTCGGGCGACTGGATCTACAACGCCGGCATGGGCGCCGACGGGCACCTGGCCCTCACGCGGATCGCCCTGGCCGACGGAAAGGTGGCGAAGAACGAAGGCGGCCGCCGCGAGGCCTATCCCTGGATCACGCCGGCCGTGCGCGGAGCGGCGGCCGTGCTGCGCGACTCGTCGTACGGAAAGAACGGCATCCAGCTGTTCGACTTCGATTCCCGCCGCGCGATCGCTTCCTGGCGAGACGAGAAGGACTCCACGCCAATCGCCAGCTCGCACGTCCTGACGAAGAACCACCTGGTGGCAACGACGCTCCGCGGCGAGGTGCTGGCGATCGAGCTCAACGGCAAGCCAGGCACCGACGCATTTCGATACCTCATGACCAACGCGAAGGGGATTGCCTCCACGCCAGCGGTCGTGGGCGGCAAGATCTATTTTGGTTCCGACGACGGCTACTTCTATATGCTGGCCGCGGACGCCGATACGCCGGGCCCGCCCGACGCGCTGGTCGCCGCGGAGCCGCAGCCCCCGCCCGCGGGAAGGCACTGGCCTTCGACTTATGGCAACGCCGGCAACACGTCGTTCCAGGACGATCCGGCGATCGCGCCGCCGCTGCGCGTGCGGTGGGCGAGCCGCGGCTTCGGCCATCAGCTCGCGCCCTGCGTGGCCAGCGGCGGCGACCTGTTCACCGTCACGCTGACGGGGCTGATTACCTGCCAGGAGCAGGCGACCGGACGCCTGCGGTGGCGGGTGCAGATGCCGGGGCCGGAATGGTCCACGTCATCGGGCATGCTGGCCGAAGGGGGCCGGCTGTTCGTGCCGCGGCCCACCTTCGGCCGCATGGACGGCGAATTCTATTGCCTCGATCAACGGACCGGCCGGCTGCTCTGGTCGGCGAGGATCGGCGGGCGCTACATCTGGGAGCGGGCCGCGCCGGTCGCCGCCGCCGGCATGGTCGCCTTCGGCTTCGGCACGCCCGCGCCCGGCGACAAACCCGACGGCGACACGAGCCCGACCGGCACGCTGATTCAGGCCTGGGACCAGGCCACCGGTCAGCCGGCGTGGCAGGTCGAGCTCAACGTCGCCGGCACACGGTCGGGCTCGATCGCCGGCTGCACGGATGGCGAAACGATGTATTTCACCGCCGGCGCCGAAGCCTGGAACTGGCGGCAGGAAGGGAGCAAGCAGCGCGGGGAAACGGTGGCCATCGAGGCCCGCACCGGCAAGGTGCTGTGGCGGACGCACGAGCTGTTCGGCGCTTCGTATCCCGTGCTGGCCCAGGGCAAGCTGCTGCTCAGCGCCGACGGCCTCTCTTGCGTCAGCGCGGCCGACGGCAAGCTGGTCTGGAATCGGCCTGCGCCCGGCTACACGCGGTTCAGCGTCGGCGACGACTACATCGTGATGCGGGGCTATGGCGGACACGGCGAGAAGATCTTCCTCGCCGACGGCAAGGAAGATCTCACGTGCCGTGAGCTGGGCGGGGCGACGCACGCTTGCAGCTCGGTAGCGCTGACTTCGCGATCACGGTCGGCGGCCTCAATGTCCGCGACGTGCGGACCGGCGAATTGCTGTGGCAATCGCCCGGTTTCGCGCCGCGGGGCTGCGTCAACGCCGTCCTGGCCGACGGCCGCGTCTTCTGGCCCAGCGCCGCCAGCGGCGTGGTCTATTGCTGGGAGCCGGTCGGCCCGAAATGAGCATTCACGGCCTGGCGGGCTGCGAGTGCCTGTAGAGATAGACCCAGGCCCGCGGCGTGTCGGTGGCGTAGTACTTGATGAACGCATTCACGCCAAACGTCCCGATCGGCACGGCGGTCACGTGCCAGACCTTGTTGTCGGCGACGCGCGTCGGGGCAAAGATCGGCGCCTGACCGGGCTGCTCCTTCCACTCATCTCGCGTCACCTCATAGACATACCAGACGCCGGTCTTGCCGAAGACCAGGAAGTCGCCACTGACCGGATCGGCGGTGACTATGGTCTGCATCGTGCCTATGCCGATCGGGGCAGCTTTCAGCGTGGTGACTTTGCCCGCAGCGTCGAGCTTATACAAGTCGCGCGAGCCGTTGCCGCCGCCCAGCAGCACGACTTTGTGGACCGGGCTGTACTCGGCGAAGTTGTGATAGACGCCCATCGGCAGGTCCTTGGCCAGCGTGGACCACTTCTGGCTCTCCTCGCTGAACGCAAAGACGTCTCCCTTGCCGCCGCCGCCGCTGGCGAAGACCAGCGACTTCAGCTCCGGGAACCAGGCCAGCCCGACGCAGCAGGCCAAGTACTCGTCCGTGTCGATCGGCGGCAGCGAGGTCCATTTCTCCGCCTTGATGTCGTAGCGGTGAACGAGGCCCCCCTTGCTGCTGAACGGCCGGTAGTAGAAGACGCCCCGCTCGGGGTCGAGGGCGTTGTGGTCGTAGCCGTGCGTCGCCGTCTTGCCGAGCCACTCCGGCTGCGGCAGAGTTCGCCAGGCGTTGCCGTCGGCGGCATAGGCGACGAACCGCGCCGGATCGTTGTGGTCGCCGCCCAGATACAGAATCTGCCGCGACGCCGGATCCCACACCGCTCCTTCGTTGTAGCCAAAGATCGCGCCGCTGTTGCCCTGAGCCTCGAGCGTGGGCACGATGTTCTCCGTCTTCAGCTCGGCCCACTGGCCAGCCTGCAGCGAGTGGGCCAGTTTGCCCAACTCGGGCAATTGACCCCAGGCGGGCAGGGCCAGACCGAGGCAGAAGGCAAAGATGCCGGCAGCCGTTTTCATCGAATTGCCCCCTTTAGGGAAAACTCTGGCGTGCGGTGACTCGTCCCCGCTTTAGAGCTCCTAACACAAACCCGAAGCGTGAGCGAGGGACTTTGTCGAAGCGGCCCGAACTTAGAAAACCCCTCGCTTACGCGCTTACGCTTCGGGTTGTTATCGCCGGCTGTCGTATTCGTGGACGAAGATGAACAGCGACAGGCCATCGTCGCCGCTGGTCGAGCGGACAACGACGGTGCCGTGGACGCGGCCTTTACCGTACTCGTAATCAAACCCCTTCAGGCCGCGGCCGTCGCTTATCGAGCCGGCTCCCCCGACGCGATCGGCCAGCTTGGCGAGCGTGGCGCGGATGTGTTCGCGGTAGTTGGCCATGAATTGGCCCCGCAGCTTCGCCGGCAGATCGACCTGGCAATCGTACGAACGGATCGTGGCGTACATGTTCGACGAGCCACCGCCGCCCGACGAGTACGACGCCGGGCGATGCCCGA
>DASRJB010000059.1:0-2079 GCA_035649715.1 Pirellulaceae bacterium | reverse complement strand
TGATCTACGAGGAGTATCACCTCCGCCGCACGGCCGGGCAGGCCGTCGTCTCCCGCGACTATTACGAGCGCTTCCCCAAGTCGGCCGCCGCCCTCCGCCGGCTGATGGGCACCGACCAGCTCACCAACACGACGCAACTCGTCGCCGCCAAGCAGATCAAGACGTATTCGGCCGGCCAGCGGCTGGACGACTTCGATTTGATTACCGAAGTCGGCAAGGGAGCCTTTGCCAGCGTCTTCCTGGCCCGGCAGGTATCGATGCAGCGGATGGTGGCCGTCAAGGTCTCGGCCGATAAGGGCAGCGAGCCGCAGACGCTGGGCCAGCTCGATCACCCGAACATCATCCGCGTGTTCGATCAGCGGCGGCTGCCGGATCAGCACGTCAAGCTGATGTACATGCAGTTCGCGCCGGGCGGCACGCTGGCCGACGTCGTCAAGGAAGTCCGCGGCACGAAGCCCGAGGCCCGCAGCGGCACAATCCTGGCCAAGGCGGTGACGAAGGCGATTGAAAAGTCGGGCGCGGTCGTCGGCGACGAAGCCGCCTGGAAGCGGCGGCTGGCCGGCGCGAGCTGGCCCGAGACGGTCTGCCGCCTGGGTATTCAGCTGGCCTACGCCCTCGACTACGCCCACCACCAGGGCATCCTGCATCGCGACGTGAAGCCCGCGAACGTGCTGCTCTCGGCCGACGGCTTGCCGAAGCTGGCCGACTTCAACATCAGCTTCTGCTCGCAGCTCGACGGAGCGAGTCCCGCGGCCTATTTCGGCGGCAGCGTGGCCTATATGTCGCCCGAGCAGCTCGAGGCCTGCAACCCCAATCACGACCGCAAGCCGGAAGACCTCGACGGCCGCAGCGACATGTATGCTCTGGCGGTCCTGCTGTGGGAGCTGCTGCACGGGGAACGGCCGTTCCTCGATGAAGAGGGCGCGGGCGGCTGGCTGGGCATGCTCGACGCCATGACCCAGCGCCGCCGCGCGCTATTTCCGGCCGGCGATGTGCAGCCCGTCGCGCCGAAAGGCCCCCGCGATCCGATCACGATACGACTGGAGAAGGCGCTGCTGAAGACGCTGTCGCCCGATCCGGCCAATCGGCCTGCCGACGGTGCGGCGATGGCCCGCGAGATGACGCTCTGCCTCAACCCGCGGGCTTGGGACCTGGTCAACGACCTGCGCAGCGGCTGGCGCGACTGGGCCCGCCGGCATCCGCGCTGGGCGTTGTTCTTCGTCAACCTGCCACCATTCTTTTTGGCCGGCGCATTGAACCTTTGGTACAACCAAGAATACCTCGTTGGCAAATTCGTCGATCCGCGGATGGTGACCGCCTTTTGGTGGATGGTGCCGTTCGTGAACGGGCTGCTCTATCCACTGGGGATTTACCTCATCTTGCAGATGGCCGAGCCGATGGTTCGCGGCCTGGCGCGACTGGAGGCGGGTGACACGCAAGCGGAACCGCTGCGATTGGCCCGGCATCGGGCCATCGTGCTCGGCCACCGCATCGCCATCGTGGGAATGTCGCTGTGGTTGATTGCGGGCATTTCCTTTCCCATCGGCATCCATCTGATCTCAGGGCGCTTCGAGCTGGATGTGTATTTCAAGTTCATCCTTTCCATGTTTGCTTGCGGAATCATCTCGTGCTGTCTGCCGTTTCTGGCGACGACCTGGCTGACGATCCGCGTCTTTTTTCCATTGCTCTTGGCCAACAGCACGCCCGAGCCGAACGAGCAGAAGAAGCTGATGACGCTCAGTTGGTACGCGGGCATCTATTTCGCCGTGTCACCGGTCGCGCCCCTAATTGCCGTGCTGCTCATTCTGATGAGCAGCACACTTGTTCCCAGGCTGGCCATCGCTGGACTGATCGGCACTAGCATCCTTGGCTTCTTCGCCGCCTACCTGGTCTGGCAGCGGATTCGGGGCGACCTGGCGGCACTGGCCGTCGTCACCCGCCCGCCGGATCAGATCGGCACCACGAGCCAGACGACGGACTCATTTTTGGCGTAGCGCCAGTCATCGTCTCACACGAGCGTATCCGCGTTCTTTTGCTTCCCGCGCATTCGCCTGCGATAGACGTGCAGGTCGCCGGCCA
>DASRJB010000058.1:0-6131 GCA_035649715.1 Pirellulaceae bacterium | reverse complement strand
AGGCCCGGCGCAAAGCGAATTGGCAACAGCGACGCAGCACCGAGCTGTCCGAGCGCCGCCAGCGCCGCGAATTGGCCCTTAGCCTGGCCAACCGCTAACCTGCGATGGGGTCCAGGTATTGTTCTCGTTCCCAGGCTCCTGCCTGGGAACGCACGCGGCGAGGCTCCTGCCTCGCCCAGCATTATTCAACGGAACGGTCGTGCCGCGTTACCGCGTAGCCGTGTTTCCCAACAATGCCGCCAGCGGCGCGACGATCGGCTACTACGGCACGATGCTCGGCATCTGCAGCACGCGTCGGTGCTCGTACTGGGTCTACTTGCCGGCACTCGACGACATCATCGAAGTCCGCGGCATCGATCTACTCGTCGTCGGCCCGAGTGCGCTGGAGCCGATCTCCGAGGCCGAGCAGGAATGGCTCATCAGCGAGCGAAGGTGGGACGTCACTTTTTACACGCCGATTGCCGAGGACAACGCGGAGCTTTGCGGAAGCTACCGGATTGGCACGCGCGAACGAGGGACCTTCAAGTTCCAAAAGCGCGATCAATCCGCCCCGACCTGGCAGTTCACCATTCCGACGTATGCCAGCCCTTGTCGAGCACACCTGCGTTACCTAATTCCCGCCAGACACGCGCTCAACCGCGACACGGTAATGGCCGCCCTGGCTGCCGTTCTCGACGTGGAGCCGCCTGAAGACGTGGCATAGGGGCAAATGTCGCCCCACGCGGTGGATATTGAATCGCGTAGAATGAGCACGCTTGTTCGATCTGAGCAAGCGAGGACGCTTACTCTACGATTGATATGCCAGACGCTTCTCAGGTCTATCTCGCCGTCGATCTTGGCGCTTCCAGCGGGCGCGTCGTGGCCGGGCTGTTCGATGGCACGCGGCTGGCGCTGGAGGAGGTCTATCGCTTCGACAACGGCGGCGTGCAGGCGGCGGGGCGGATGCACTGGGATGTCCTGAACCTGTGGCAGCAGACGCTCCGCGGGCTCAAGGCCGCGGCGAAGGTCTATGGCAGCCACGTGGCGAGCGTGGGCGTCGATACGTGGGGCGTCGATTTTGCCCTGCTGAGCAAGAGCGACGAACTGCTGAGCAATCCGTGCCACTATCGCGACCGCCGCACGGTCGGCATTCTCGACAAGGCGTTTGCGATCGTCCCGCGCGAGGAGATTTTTGCGGCGACCGGCTTGCAGTTCATGGAGTTCAATACGCTCTACCAGCTGCTGGCGATGAAGCAAGCGAATTCGCCGCTGCTTCAAATGGCCCATTCGTGGCTGATGATCCCGGACCTGTTTCACTGGTTGCTGACCGGCGTCAAGGCCAACGAATATACCAACGCCACAACCACGCAATTCCTCAACCCCAAGACGGGCAAGTGGGCAACGGAGCTGCTCGCGAAGTTCGGCATTCGGACGGACATCCTGGGCCCGATCGTGCAGCCGGGGACGAAGCTGGGCAAGCTCCGACCGGAAGTGGCGGCCGAGACGAATTTGACCACCGCCGAGGTGATCTTGCCGGGCACGCACGACACGGCCAGCGCCGTGGCGGCGGTGCCGGCGGCCAGTAGGCCCCTTCTGCCGGAAGGGGCCTCAGGTCCCGCCCGGCAGGCGGGACCTACTGTGCCCGATTGGTGCTACATCAGCAGCGGCACGTGGTCGCTGATGGGGGTCGAGACGCCGCAGCCGGTGATCAACGACCGCGTCTATCAGCTCAATTTCACGAACGAAGGCGGCATCGGCGGCACCACGCGGCTGCTCAAGAACATTGCGGGCCTGTGGCTGATTCAGGAGTGCCGGCGGGCCTGGAAAGAGGCCGGCCGCGACTACGCCTGGGAGGAGTTGAGCCGGCGGGCCAGCGACCGAGCGCCGCTGGCGGCGCTGATCAATCCCGATCACCCGTCATTCGTCGCCCCGGAGAACATGCCCGCGGCCATTGTCGACTTTTGCACTAAGACCGGACAATCCGCGCCGGTCACCGACGGCGCGATCATTCGGTGTGCACTGGAGAGCCTCGCCCTTCGCTACCGCATGGTGCTGGGCTTTTTGGAAGAGCTGATCGGCGGGCGGATCGAGACGATCCACATCGTGGGCGGCGGGGCGCAGAACCGCCTGCTCTGCCAGATGGCCGCTGACGCGACCGGCCGCCGCGTCGTCGCCGGACCCGTCGAGGCCACCGCCATCGGCAACCTGATGGTGCAAGCCGTTGCCTGCGGCGCGATCAAGGATATCGCCCAGTCCCGCGAGATCATCCGGACGAGCTTCGAAGTGCAAGAGTACCGGCCCAAGCCCTCCGCCGACTGGGACGAGGCCTATTCGCGGTTCGAGCAACTGGTTTTGGCAAAGGGCTAGGGCTGGGGGCTAGGGCTAGGGTCGGAAGTCTGATTACGATGTACCGCGTTGCTTGCGTCCCTAGCCCTAGCACCTAGCCCTAGCCTTTCCTCATGCTGCGCGTCGGATTGGTCGGCGTCGGTTTCATGGGTTGGATTCATTACCTGGCCTATCAGAAGGCCAAGGGCGTGAAGCTCGCGGCGGTCTGCACGCGCGATCGCACGCGACTGTCCGGCGACTGGCGCGGCATCCAGGGCAATTTCGGCCCGCCGGGCGAGGCGGTCGATCTGTCGGAGGTGGCCAAGTACTCCGCGCTGCCCGCGCTCTTGGCCGATAAGTCGATCGACCTCGTCGATCTCTGTCTGCCGCCCCACTTGCACGCCGAAGCCACCATTGCGGCCCTCAAAGCCGGCAAGCATGTGTTCGTCGAAAAGCCGATGGGGCTGACGGCGGCCGAATGCGACAAGATGGTCGCCGCCGCAAAGAAGGCCAAACGGCAAGTGCTGGTGGGACACGTGCTGCCGTTTCTGCCGGAGTATGCGTTCGCCTGGAAGGCAATCGAGAGCGGCAAGTATGGCAAATTGCTCGGCGGCCATTTCAAGCGGGTGATCTCGGACCCCTCGTGGCTCAAGGACTTTTTCAACCCGGACAAAGTCGGCGGCCCGCTCGTCGATTTGCACGTCCACGACGCCCACTTCATCCGTCTCGTATTCGGCATGCCGCAGGCCGTGACGAGCCAGGGCCGCCTGCGAGGAGGTGTGGTCGAATACTGCGTCAGCCAATTCCAGTTCAAGAACAAGTCGCTGGTCGTTTCCTCGGCCAGCGGCGTCGTCAACCAGCAAGGCCGCTCGTTCACCCACGGGTTTGAAATTCACCTCGAAAAGGCGACACTGTATTTCGATCTCGCGGTCCTCGCGGGCGGCACGCTGCAGATCACGCCCTTGACGCTGCTCGACAGCAAAGGCCACGCGGAGCAGCCGAAATTGCCGGCCGTGGACCCGATGCTGGCGGCGTTCGACTACGAGATCCAGGAGGTAGCGCGGTCGATTGCGAGCAAGAAACCGTCGGCCCTGCTCGGCGGCGACCTGGCCCGCGACGCGATTGTGCTCTGCCACAAGCAGACGGAAGCAGTCAAGAGCGGCAAGACGGTGAGAATCTGACAATCCCCCCAATTACGGAGTTCGCGCATGAAACGGACGTTGTCTTTGGTTGTCGTTCTGGCCCTGGCGTTAAGGGCGGCTGCGGCGGAACCCGTGCCGGTCGCGGGAGGCAAGGCGACGCTTTCGCCCGACAACACGCGGATCAACTTCATCGGCACGCACGCCGCACCGAAGAAGCCCGATCCGCGGACCGGCGGCTTTGCCAAGTTCAAAGGCCAAGCGGCCGTGGACGGCAAGGCCCTCAAGTCGGTCTCGGTCGATATCGAAACCGAATCGCTGTGGACTGAAGTCGGCGGCCGGCTGACCAACCATCTCAAGAGCGCCGACTTCCTCGAGGTTCGCGAGTTTCCGACGGCCAAATTCGCCTCCACTAAGATCGAGCCGGCCGCGGACGGCAAGACCAAGATCACGGGCAACCTGACTCTGCACGGCAAGACCAAGGAGATCAGCTTTCCGGCGACGGTGGCCGTCACCGACAAGGGGCTGACGCTGGCCAGCGAGTTCACCATTGACCGCACCGACTGGGGTATCAACTACGAACCGGGCCAGGTCGTGAAGCAGGTGACGCTCAAGGTGGCCATCGGCGAGAAGACGCAGCCCACGAGCGGCGGACGATGAACCTGCTCGTCGGCCTGGTTGCGCCGGCGGCGATCGCCTGGGCGGCGGTCTGGCTGCTGCGCCGGACGCTGCCTGCCAAGACCGACGACCGCGGCCTGTTGGCCTCGGCAGCCGCGGCGGCCGTATTCATCGGCTACGTGCTGCTGCCGGACTGGGCGGCGCTCAAGCCGGAGCGGCATTGGCAGTGGCTGCCGTACGTGGGCGTGGCGGCAGCCGCGGTGAGTGCCCTCGCGCCGACCAGCCGCGGCCTGTGGGCACTGCGGTGGGCGCTATTGGCAGCGGCGGCGCTGATCGCGGCTTGGAAGCTCGTGCCGGATTGGGAATCGCTCTATCCGCCGCGGCCGATCTCGATCGTGCTGGTAGCCGCCGGGATGGTCGCGCTGGCGGCTGCTCTGGAGGCGCTGCCGGATCGCCTCTGCCGCCCGACGCTCGTCGCCCTGCTTGCCGCTACAGCCGGCGGCGTAATGGTGGCGCTGGCAGTTTCCGTGAGCCTCAAGTTCGGGCAACTGGCCGGGCTGACCGCCAGCGCGATTGTCGGCTGCGCAATCGCCTGTTTGCGGCGTGAAGCTGGCCCCGCGGTCGTGCGCGGGCTGGCACCCGTCGCGGCCCTGCTGCTGGTGGGCGTCGCCTACGCCGGCTGCATCGAGCCGGACCCGCCAGTCAACCCATTGCTGTTCATCCCCGCGGCGCCGCTGGCGCTGTGGCTGTGTGCCGCCGGTCCCCTATCCCGGCTGCAGGGCCGACCATCGATTGCCGCACAAGTCGCCGTCGTAGCCGCGCCGCTTCTGGTGGCTATCATCATCGCTTGCCTGTCGCCGCCGGCTGCCGATTCGTGGTAAGGTCGGCCGTTCCCGCCCCTCGCCTTGCGGGCCAGCCCGCTGTTCAACTGGCGGGACGATTTCGTGTGCGGGTAGAATTTGAAGCATGTTCGCCTGGCCGCATATCGAGAAGTTCATGCCGATGTGGGTCTGCTTCGGATTGACGTTCGCGGTGGTCGCTGCGTTTCTCGCGCTCTTGATCGTTCTGGCGTCAACCGCCCGCCGGCAGGAAAGCGATTGATGCGTTACCGCCTCCGCACGCTGCTGATCCTGCTGGCGATTATGCCGCCGCTGTTGTGGATCGGCTGGACGAATTACGAGGCGTGGAAAGCGGAGCAAGAGCGGCAGGCAGCACGGGAGCGACTTCTGCGCGAGAGGCGCGATCTGACGGGGATTCGCATTCGCTTGTGGCAAGTGAACACCGGAAGGCTGTTCTTTCCGACAGCCCCTCCTCAGCCAATGGAGTCGCCCGAGCGCGCGGAGGCTGCCGAACGTGCCGACGCGCCGGCAGCGCCACGGGGCGTGCGGTAGTCGCGACCGACCGATCGCTGGTCCGACTGGCGGGGCCTTTTCGTGCTGCGGTAAAATGCGGGCATGCAATACAGCCTGCGCATGCTGGTCCTGCTGACAGCGATTGGGCCCCCCGCCATTGCTCTGGTCTGGTTCGCGTGGTGGCCGCTGCTGTTGCTTGCTTTGTGCATCGCTGCGCTAACGCTCTGGATCGCAGGGACATTGACAATCTGTCGTTTCGTCGCCGCCCTGTTTGTTTCGGTCATGGGTTGACGGCATGCGTTATCGCCTCCGCACGCTCTTGATCCTGCTGGCCATCCTGCCGCCGCTGTTGGCGGTGAGCTGGTGGAAATACTCAGAGTGGAAAGCAGAGCAAGAGCGGCAGCGGGCCGAGCGCGAGCTGGTGCAGATGCTGCGAACGGGTCGAGCCGGTATTGTCGGCGTGCAGCCGCCGCTGCCTGAGCCGACTATGCTCCAGCCGACGAGGAGGCAACCGGCGTTTACCCCACTCCCGGTCACTGTGCCGCCGGACCAGCCGCCTTTGCCGCTTGCTCCGCGCGAAACGCCTTAGGCTGCTACGCTGGACGCGACGACCGTCCGATGCCCAGGGCCGATTCGTGGCAAAGATCCGCCCTTCCCGCCCTTCGCCTTGCGGGCTGCGGCACGGCGCATAGAATCTGATTAGCGCCCTGCCACGGCG
>DASRJB010000057.1:0-7740 GCA_035649715.1 Pirellulaceae bacterium | reverse complement strand
CGGAGGTGGGCCTGCAGATACATGGCCCGCTCGACGTTGCGGTCGGCCGAAGGCAGCTCGGCGCCGCGCAGCTTTTGCAGGTGGGCGGGCTGCGTGTGGATGAAGAGCTTGTTGATTGTAGGAATCTCGAGATCCTGGATCAGCCCCAGATAGACGCCCATCCGCACGCTGGACAAGAGGTGCAGCGTCTCCTCGCTGGAGATGGTCTGGGCGGTGCAGAGGATGCCATGCGCCCGGCTGACGCGGTCGTGCAAGTCTTTGCGGCTCTCCTTCACCAAAAACGCGCGGGCCTGCCGCTCGTAGTCGATGATGACGGGAATGACCTCGCCGACCTGCTTGACGAGGTCGAGCTCGCTACGGCCGAGCGTGATCTGGTTGCTGATCTGGTAGAAGTCGCCCATCGCCTGCGAGCCCTCGCCGTACAGGCCGCGGACCGCCAGGCCCATCTTCTGCAGGCTGCGGAAGACCTTTTCGATCTGCTGCGTAATGACCAGGGCTGGCAGGTGCAGCATTACGCTCACCCGCATCCCCGTGCCCACGTTCGTCGGGCAGGCGGTGAGATAGCCCAGCCGCTCGTGGAATGCGAAGTTCAGCCGCTCGCCGAGCAGGTCGTCCATCTTGTTGATCTGCTCCCAGGCGGTCTCCATGTCGAGGCCGCTGTGCATGACCTGCATCCGCAGATGGTCCTCCTCGTTGACCATCAGGCTGAACTGCTCCTGCGGGTCGATATAGACGCAGCGGGCGCCGTTGGTCTCGGACAGCTCGCGGCTGATGAGCTGCCGCTCGACAAGCAACTGCCGATCGACCGTGGGCAGGGCCGCGACGTCGCAAAACAGCAGGCTCTTCCAATCACCAACCGACCCGATCGCGTCCTGAAAGCTCTTTTCGATGGCCAGGCGGTCGCTTTCGGTGCAGCGGCGGATGAACGGATACTCGGCCAGGTTGCGGGCCAGGCGGATGCGGCTAGACATCACGATCTCGCTCTGCGGGCCGGAGCCGCGGAGCCATTCGCCGCAGCGAATCGCGAGGTCGTTAAGCTTGTCCGTGGACATGGTCGTGAGGCCGACTAGGCCGTTCCTTGACCTTCGGCCTGCGGCCGGTTTTTGGGTTTGACCTGTTTCTCTAGTTCGCGGATCTGGTCGCGAATCTTGGCCGCCCGTTCGTAGTGCTCTTTGGTTTTGGCGTCTTCCATCTCGCGGCGGAGGCGGATCAGCTCGGTCTGCTGGTCGCTCGCTCCCGCATGGCCGGGCGGATGCTTGCCGACGTGCCGCGACTCGCCGTGGATGTTGGCGATCAGCGGCGTCAGCTCACGTTCGAAGAATACGTAGTCGTGCGGACAGCCGAGGCGGCCCTGGTTGCGAAACTCAAAGAACGTGATGCCGCAGACCGGGCAGGCCCGCTGGTCGAGCTTGGCCAACTCTTCCGCAGCCTTGCCGATTTGCAGCTGTTTGGCCAGCACGTTGGCCAGCGTTGGCGCGACGGGCGTGGCGGACTCGTCCTTCATCAGGTACGACTTGGCACAGCCCTCGCAGAGGTGCAGTTCCTGCGGCTCCTGGCCGGTCAGCTCGGTGATGTGGAACGTTGCGGGCTTCTCACACTGCTGGCATTTCATACGTTCCCACTTGCCGCTGCGGCCTCGGCCTTGCCCGCGGCGGGATTCACCCGACGGCGTGCAAGTTGTTTCGCAGCAAGAGTTAGCTTCCCAAATTGGATTCTAGGAAGGGCGGGGGGAGTGTCAAGGTTAGGAGACCACGCGGCTGGCGAAGCACTTCCGTCCTAATCCAAATCCTAATCGTAATCTTAATCCTGCTGCTGCTCCTGTTCGGCCGACGACGGCGGTGCGGCGATCGGGATATCAGATGACGAGCGCGAGTAGAACCGCACTTACTTCGGCATAATCGCCAGGTTGTCGCGGTGGATCACTTCCTCATACGGGCGGCTGCCGAGGACCTGGGCGATTTTCTCGGACTTGAGCCCTTTGATCCGCTCGATTTCGGCGGAGGAATAATTCGTTAATCCCCGGGCGACTACGGTGCCTTCGTTGTCGCAGAGGGCCACGGCGTCCCCCTTTTGAAACTCTCCCTGCGTACCGACGATGCCGGCTGCCAGCAGGCTGCGGCCTTTGCCCAGGATTGCGTGGCGCGCGCCCTCGTCGAGTTGAATCCGCCCACGGACCTGGGCGGAGAACCCGAGCCAACGCTTGAACGGGCTGATGCCCTTGCCCTGCGCGAGGAAGAGCGTCCCCAGCGGCTCGCCAGCCATGAGCTGCGTCAGCACGTCGGTCCGCCGGCCGCTGGCAATGATCATATTCTCGCCGGCCGAGGTGACGATGCGGGCGGCCTCCAGCTTGCTCGACATGCCCCCCTTGCTTAGGCCCGTCTTGCGGTCGCGGACGTACGCGAGCACCTGCTCGTCGATCCGTTCGACTGTCGAGACCAGCTTCGAGGCCTTCAGGCCCGGATCGCCGTCGTACAGGCCTTCGATGTCGGAGAGCACAATCATCAGCGGAGCGCGGATCAGGTTGGTGACCATCGCGGCCAGCCGGTCGTTGTCGCCGAAGGTGGTCTTCAATTCATCGACGCTGACGGTGTCGTTTTCATTCACGACCGGAATCGCGCCGAATTCGAGAATCGAGAGCAGCGTGTTCCGCACGTTGAGGTACCTTACGCGGTCGTCCACGTCCTCGAGCGTCAGCAGAACCTGGGCGGCGTGGCGGCCGTGCCGGGCGAAGGTTTCGTCGTAGGCCTGGATCAGGTGCGTCTGGCCGACGGCGGCGACGGCCTGTAGCTTCGCCAAGTCGGTGGGCCGACCTTTCAGCCCGAGTAGGCTCAGCCCCGCGCCAACCGCGCCGCTGCTGACCAGCACCACGCGCCGGCCGCCCGAGCTGATGGTGTGGATCTCTTCGGCCAGCAGCTCGATCCGCGGCAAATCGAGCGTCCCGTCGGCTTGTGTCAGCACCCGCGTCCCGACCTTGACCACGACGGTGTGCGCGCCAGCGATTACCGGCTGACGCATGTCGGCTGCGGAGGGCGATTTCTCGGTCACAGCGGAGGCCAGATGCGGGACGTGGGGACGAGGTGTAGCGGGGCGAATCGCGGCGGGAGGTGTGGGCAAGAACGAACCGACAGACATCATAACTTCCAGGTTGCGGGGGTGGACGCGCGGTCCGGCAGCGAGTAACGGTCGGCCGTGTCTGGCGGTAGATCGCCAGGGCGGGAATTTAGGAGATTCACCGGTTTTTCCGCAACCCCTAGTCTTGCGCCGGCAAAGCCAGCCATAACCCTATGGCGTTGCACAAGTTACGGCACAACTCCTGATCTGTGGGTCGGGGGAAGGCCAACTTTTGGCCACTGAACTTCAGAATTTCTGTACAAATGTGGTTGCCGCCGTGTTCACCCATGTATTACAATTCACGATACTTCAGTTTCGTTCACTCAGGAGGATCGCTATGGCGTCTTCGCTTTTGGATCAGCTTACCAGCCGGCAGGCCGCGGTGTTTGAATTCATTAGAGAGAAAGTGCAGACCCGCGGCTACGGCCCGACGGTCCGCGAAATCGGCGAGCACTTTCAAATCAGCTCGCCCAACGGCGTCATGTGCCACTTGCGGGCACTGGAGCGCAAGCAGCTGCTGCGCCGCGTGCGGAAGCACGACCGGGCGATTGCCCGGGCCATCGAGCTGAACCCCGAGATCATGGCGGAAGACAAGGGCATGCCGCTCGTGGGCACCGTCGCCGCTGGCCTGACCACGCTCGCCTGGGAGCAGGGCGACCGCGTCGATTTCGGCCAAATGTTCAACAAGAAGAACCTGTTTTCCTTGAAGGTCAAGGGCGACTCGATGATCGAGGCCCAAATCGCCGACGGTGATTATGTCGTCTGCAAGAAGCAGAAGACGGCGCAGCCCGGCCAGATGGTCGTCGCCCAGACGCCGGAGGGCGAGGCCACGCTCAAATACTGGCATCCCGAAGCCAACCGCATCCGCCTGCAGCCCGCCAACTCCTCGATGCAGCCGATCTTCGTCAAGGACGCGAGCGTCGTGGGCGTGGTCGTGGGCGTGGTCCGGAACGTAAATTAGGAGCATGCTGTCCCGGCATGTGGTTGTCGTTGTCATCGATCGGCTCGGCGCCGGCTGGCTCGGGCCGTACGGCAACACGTGGCTGGAGACGCCGCACTTCAACCGGCTGGCGGCCTCGGCACTGCTTTGCGAAACGGCAATCGCCGACTCGCCCGAGCTGCTGGCGGCGTATCGCAGTTATTGGACCGGGCGGCACGCCTTTGCGCCCGATGGGCCCGACGCGGAATCGCTGCCGAAGCTGGCGTCGGCGGAGGGGCACAAGACGATCCTCGTCACGGACGACGGGCGGATCGCTGCGCATCCGCAGTCTGCGGATTTCGGCGAGATTCGGCGCGTTTCGGCCGAACCGCGCGCCGCCGCAGCCACCTCCATCGATGGGACTGGGCTTTTTCAGCTCACGACCGCCGCCCTGGAAGCTTTGGCCGAATCGGCGGAGCGGTCGCTCGTTTGGATTCACTCCCGCGGGATGGACGGCCCGTGGGACGCACCGCTGGAACTGCGCAACCAGTTCGCCGACGAGGATGACCCGGAGCCGCCGCAGCTCGTGCAGCCGCCGGCGCTCGTCCTGCCCGAAAACTACGATCCCGATGCGCTGCTGGGGCTTACGCAGGCCTATGCCGGGCAAGTGGCGCTCGCCGACGAGTGCCTGGGCCTGTTGCTGGAGGTGCTCGGCGAGCGCCGGCCCGACGAAACGCTGCTGATCGTCACCTCGCCTCGGGGCTATCCACTAGGCGAGCACCGCCGCGTCGGCGACGCCGATCCGGCGCTGTACGCCGAATTGCTTCAAGTGCCGCTGCTCGTGCGTTTTCCAGCGACAGTAGGCGCGCTGGTACGGGCGCAGACAATCGTCCAGCCGCAGTCCGTCTATGCAACGATCGTGGGAGCCAAAGGCAGCGGCGATCTGGCCAGCCTGGTCGCCGGCGAGTCGCTGCCAGGCGGTGAGGCGGCGGTGTCAGTGGCCGAGGGCCAGCGTTCGATCCGCACGCCGGCCTGGTTTCTTCGCGAGTCGCAGCGCGAGCGTGAAACCGAGCGCGAACTCTACGCCAAGCCCGACGATCGCTGGGAGGCAAACGAAGTCGCTTCCCGCTGCGGCGAGACGGCGGACCTGCTAGCAGCGCGGATGGACGAGTTCCAGTCCGCTGCCCGCGCGGGTAGCCTTGCCGGCCTTCCGCCCCTCACCCAAGTTCTCGCCGACGGCTGGCGCTAGGGCCGCGCGGCGCGTGGCCCTGCCGCAATTCTCTGTAGGGGTCGCAGCGGCCCCAGACATATAATCCCCGGCGAATCTCACCGCGCGCTGGCGGCAGGAGGCAGCCTGCGCGGTGAGCCGAATTTTCGCGCGCAACATGGCCGGACAAGGACGTCCGCAATTTCGCGCTCGCCGGCTTGCCCGCGGCCTGGTGCCGCTGGCCCTGGCGATCCTGATTCCGGCGGCAGCCGCTGCCGGCGACGTCGACGCGCGCATCCGCCTGGCCTGGGGCGGCGGCGAAGCCCGCGCGTGGCAGGGCGCGATTCAAATCAGCGAAGGCACTCTGTCGGAAGTGACGCCGCTGGGGCTGGAGGCCGACGCGCCCGGCTCGCTGCTGCCAGTCGATCCCAGGACGGTCCGCGTCTTTCCCCGCGTGCCTCGAAACTACGACTGCTGCGACCTGCGCGTGCAAGCGCCGGAGAACGCCAGGCTGCTCGTGCAGCTGTGGACCGCCGGCTCGCCGCCCCCCGCGCCGGTCGAGGTCCCCCTGGCCAAAGTCCTCCGAGGCTTCTCGCAGTTCGAGCTCGACGACCGCAAGAATCGCCTGGTCGTCCAGCGCTCGCCCGGCGACGCCCTGCGCGTGGTCGTTCGCCGCGACACGCTGATCTTCGCGCCCGAGGAGCCGCTGGAGCTGGAAATTCAGCCGAGCGTCCCCGACCTGACGCCGGGCGCGACCTACCTGCTGGCGACATCGCTCGAAACCGCCCGCCTGGATGAGCAGCTATGGAACAAAGACGTCGACGTCCGCGTCGACAGCTCGGGCCGGGCGGCGGCGGTGCAGCTGTCGGTCCCGTTGCCGGCCGCCGAAGGCGTTTACGACGTCAAGCTCTATCTCTATCCCAAACGGCTGACCTCGTCGCTCGTCCGCGGCAAACCGCTCGCTTCCCGCCGGGTGCAACTGGTCGTCGTCGAGCCCGTCAAGATGCTCGACCGCGGAAACGCGGCGTGGCAAAGCCTCCTGGAATTCGATCCGACGAGCCCCAAGTGGTGGGAGCGGCTGGCCCCGCGGCTGCCCGCCTGGACCGGCCTGCCCAGCTTGCCTCAGCCCGTGGAAAGCGGGCCGGCAAAAGTCAAAAGCCACCAGTCGCGTTCGTGGGTCGAACTGCCGCCCAAGGCCTGGCAGGCCTACCCGCTCTCGGTCAGCGCGCCGGGCACGCCGCACATTCTCGAGGTCGAATATCCCAGCGACATCGAGCAGACGCTGGCCATCAGCCTGGTCGAGCCTAATGTCGCCGGGCAGGTCGGACCGATCGGCCTGGATTCGGGCGTCGATGTTCCCGCGCCGCATCCCGGCCATCAGCCACAAATTCGCAAGCACCGCCTCGTCTGCTGGCCGCAGACGAAGACGCCGTATGTGCTGGTCGTCAATCGCCGCGACGATCGCTCGGCGCTCGTCGGCCGTATCGAGCTGCTGGCTGGCCCGCGCGAGTTGCCGCCGGCGAAGATCCCGCAGCCGAATTTCCCCACGCGACTGCTGGCCGCCTACTACGACAAGCCGCTGGTGGCCGAGAATTTCTCCGCGACCGAAGCGCTCGACCCGGTCAGCCGGCGGCATCTGGACGACTGGACGACCTTCTACGAAGCGGGCCAGCGGCTGGTGCAGACGCTGCAGCACGGCGGTTACAACGCCCTGGTACTGACGGTCGCCTGCGAAGGGAGCGCGATCTATCCCAGCCGACTGCTGGAGCCCACGCCGCGGTACGACACCGGCGTGTTCTTCGAGAGCGGGCAGGACGCGATCCGCAAAGACGTGTTGGAACTATTGATGCGGCTCTGCGACCGCAGCGGCATTCAGCTCATCCCCGCCGTGCAATTCAGCGGGCCGCTGCCGCAGTTGGAAGCGCTCCGAAAGGCCGGAGGGCCGGCGGCGGTTGGCCTGGAGCCAATCGGCCCCGACGGCCGCACCTGGCTGGCCCGGCGGAATCTTGCGGGCAGCGTGCAGCGCGACCCGGAAGGCGGCCTCGGCGTCTGGTACAACGCCCTCGATCCGCGGGTGCAGCAGGCGATGCAGGCCGTCGTCGGCGAATTGTCCGACCGCTACGCGCACCATCCCTGCTTCGGCGGCGTGGCCGTGCACCTGAGCAGCGAGAGCTACGCCCTGCTGCCGGACGAAACCGGCAGCTTCGACGATGCGACTTACGCCCGGTTCCTGGAGGAGACGCAAACGCAACCGCCGCAGTTCGCGGCCGATCTCGCCCCGCTCGCCGCGCGCGAGCAATTCCTCTGTGGGGAAGGCGAGGCCGCCTGGATCAAGTGGCGCACCGAGCGGCTGACGAAAATGTACGCCCAAATGCATCGTGACATCGCCCGCCGGCGCGGCGGCGCTCGGTTGTATCTCACCACGGCGGACTTGCTGGGCGGCCGCCAGATCCAGCAGGCCCTGCGGCCGACGCTTCCGCCCCGGCCGGAGCCGCACCGCCTG
>DASRJB010000056.1:0-2910 GCA_035649715.1 Pirellulaceae bacterium | reverse complement strand
TCGCGTCCGCGCCACACTCGGCGGCTAGCAGCGCGTCGTCGCTCGTCGTGATGCCGCAGACCTTGATCCGGAACATAAGAGCGTGTGATTTCTGTCGATTATACTGCGAAAACCTGCAGAACCAGGGCCGATTGCGGGGCGTCTTATCACCGGAGGGCCGCCGTGGACTACCGCCGCGCAAGCCGCATCGCCGAGTGGACGCTGGCGGCCGCGGTCGTGTTGCTCCACCTGGCCATCTTCCTGTGGCCCGAAGCGGGCGGGCAGCCGCAGTTTCTGATCCAGGCGGCTCACGACGCGCAGCTGCTGTCGGGAATCGTGCTGATCGTCGGCTGGTGTATTTTGGGTCCGGGCTCTCCCTGGCTCCGGGGCGGGGCTTTGCCCGTGCTGGCGATCCTCTGGTTCCTGCCCTGGAACGAGCGGATCATGCCGCGGGAAACGACCGCCGCATTTCAATTCACTTTGGCGATTACTGCCGCGGCGGTCATCGTCCTGCTGCGGCTGCTGGGCTTCCGCATGCAGCGGGTCGATCCGGCAGCCGGACCCGAGCGGAGCGCTCAATTCTCCCTATTCGGGCTGCTGATCGCGACCACACTGATTGCCGCCGCCATCGGCGGGCTCGAGGCCCTGCGGCCGGCGATGACCCAAGACCGCTCACCCGATTTTTTGTTCGTACTGGGCGAACTCCCCCGCAGGCCGCAGCAAGTTCGCGAGATCGTGCTGGCGGCCGCCGTGGCGCTGTCGGCGATCGGCGGGCTGTGGGTCGTCGCACGGCCGGGCGCAGCGTGGTTCCGGCTCGGTGGGATCGCCCTGGCGTTGCCCGTGGCCGCCGTCTACCTGGCGTATATGACCGGCGAGGCGGACCAGCGGACGAGCGTGGCGGTCAACCTCGGCCTGGGGCTGGCCCTGGTGGCCGGTTTGACTGGCTTGAGCGTGCTGCCGCTGCGAATGCTCGACTTTCGCTTGAAGCGGCCCGCAGCAGCCGGTGCTCGCAGCGTCGCGGCCGCGCCAAAACTTGGCCAACTGGCGTCGCGCGGGGCGGCGATTGCCGTCGTCGTAGCGCTCGTGGGTCTCCTGCCATTTTCCAAGCCCCTCACCCGCAGCTTGATGGGCGGCCTTTCGCCGCCGGCCACCGCCTTTGCCGCCTGGATTCAGCCGCGAGACCGGCTGGCTCTTCAGAAATCCTACCGATTGCGTGTAGTCCAGTCGCTGCGGCTGCGATCGATCCGGTTAGGCTTCGAATTGAAACAGCCGGCTTCGCCCTTGCCGCCGCGGCCACTTGAGATTCCGTCATTTCGGGAGATTGATGGTTGGGAATACAGGACCTACTCGGGGCCTCTAATGGACGGCCGCTCGATAATTCGCTCGACCGGCGAGGATGAGCCATGAAGCAAACTTCTCCACTCGACCTGATCCAGATCGCCTCGCCCTGCCATGTGTCGTGGGACGAAATGACCGGCGACGAGCGGACGCGGTTTTGCCGGCACTGCAAGCTGCACGTCTATAACATCAGCGAAATGGACCGCGCCGAGGCCGAAGGCTTCATCGCCAGCCGCGAGGGCCGCGCCTGCGTGCGACTGTTTCAGCGCGCGGACGGCACGGTGCTCACGCGCGATTGCCCGGTCGGAGTGCGCTATCTGCGGCAGCGGTTTGCCCGAGCGGTCGCGGCCGTGGCGGGCGTTTGCGTGGCCTTGCTCAGCGGCACGCTCTTCGGCGGAGCGCTCAGCCGGCTGGCCCAGGGCGCGATCAAGGCCCCGGCCGACGCCTTTGCCTCCTGGATCGATCCGCAGCCGATGCAATTTCAGATGGTGATGGGCGAGATCTGCCTGTCCAATCCGCCGCCCTCCGCTCCGCCCGGCTCTGTGCAAGACACGGCCGAAACGCCACTGCCGCAGCCGACGCCCGAGCAGCTGCAAGCGATACAGCAGCGGCTGGAGCAGTGAGCCCCGGCGGCTTATGCAAAGATCAAGCCTTGTGCCGCAAAAGGGGCAAAGTCGCCTCGGTTGCTCGTTGCCAGGCCTGCGCCGCAACGAATGGCGACCGCAGCGATGCAACAATCCGCGAAACTCCGAGTACGTCGGCCGCCGACGTTGAAGAGCGTCGCCGCTAATTCAGCATCCGACGCGCCAAAAGATTCTGGCACGGGGAAGAGAGTTCGCGCCAGATTCTCGGCCGCTGGCGTCAGTGGCCCACAAAGGAACTCTCCCCAGGCAACTGCGGAGAGATTTAGCGCCGCCGCGGTCGCGATCCATTGTCGGAACTGAGTTTCTTGCGCGGTGCCGGGCACAAAGGCGTCAATCAAAAAGTTTGAATCCAAGTGAATCATGGCCGAGGCGTACAGCAAGCATTACCGCCGGCCATCTTGGATCGCCGCTTTCCACTCGGCTGCCTTTTGCGGCGTCAGCGCCAGGGCCTGCTGCAACTCGCGATAGGTCCGCAACCGATCGGCTTGGTGCTCCTCCGCACTCCTTGCTTCAGTTCTTGCCAAGAAGCTCGATATCGCTTCGGATACGATTTGGTCGACCGTCGTTTGGCGCTCCAAGGCACGCGCCGCCAAGCGCTCCTCCAACTCTTTGGGGATGAGGCAAGTCACGAGAGTCCTCCACTCCTGCTCCGGCTAGAATAGCGTACCTTCACCTCTCTCCATTCTAGTTTATCTGCCTACTGGTGCGAATCAGAAACGGAGGAGTCTATGCCCGCCAATGCCATCAAAGTCGCCAGGCCCGATCATCCCGTGCTGCCGGTCATTGCCGAACGGTGGAGCCCGTACGCCTATGACCCGCGGCCCGTGGAGCGGGAGAAGCTGCTCTCGTGCCTGGAGGCGGCGCGGTGGGCAGCGTCGAGCTACAACGAGCAGCCGTGGACCTACATCCTGGCCGAGCGGGCCGACGCCGCCGAGTTTGCCAAGGTGCT
>DASRJB010000055.1:0-3275 GCA_035649715.1 Pirellulaceae bacterium | reverse complement strand
TCCTACCATGCGAGTGGTGGGTAGCAATACCCTCCGGCTGCAACCGGGGCGGCAGCCTCTCGAATAGAGAAGGGTGCGAACATGTCGCCCATTGGCCTGCGCGCCGGCGTTTTCTCCCTCTTGGCAGTTGCGGCGGCCAGTCTCTCGACCGCTCTTGCACAAGAATCGCCGCCGGCCAAATCCGCGCAGCCCGCAGCCAAAGCTGCTCAGCCGCCAGCCAGGCTGACGCCGAAGCAGTTGGCCTTCGTCAAGAACGAACTGCTGCCGGCTTGGCGCGCGGGAGATCCGCTGCACCTGCTGCGGCTGGTGGGCGAGCAGGTCGCCAAGCAATCGGAGCAGCAGAACGCTGCGCTCGACCGGGCGCTGGCCGAGGAAAAGGCGCCGAGCTTGGGCCGGATGCTGACCGACGCCCGGATGAACCTGGTGCGGCTGGATGCCGGCAGCCAGGCCCCCGAGGCGACGCTCGCCGAGATCGTGTTGATGGTCGGCGAGCTCGAGCGGCAGATTCAGGAAAAGATCGCCACGGCCAAGAAGGTCGAGCTGTTTGCCGATCCGCTCCCCAGCCCGGCGACGCTGACGGAATTCCGCGATCAGCTCTGGAAGGCCCATGTCCAGAACAACGAGCTGATCAATGCGGCGTTTCTGGCGCTGCAGGGCCGGGCCCTCTTGAATTCGCCGTTGATTGCGAAGGTGAAGAATCCGACGCCGGGTCAAGAGGCGGCTTTCGCCATCGACTTCGTGAAGTATCAAGGCGAAGCCCAGGAATTGCAGCGGGACTTGAACGAGCGGGCGATCGAGCTGCGCGTCAACCGCATCGCGTTCGCCCTGAAGCTGCTGGAAGGCAAGAACGATTTGAAGGAGCGGTTCCTGGCGGCCTATGCCGTGGGCGTGGACGGCGAAATCCTGATCCAGGGCCTGAAGAACGACAAAGTGCGGTTCCGCCGCGAGAAGCTCAGCTCGCCGACGCTGGCCGACGAGCTGCGGGCCAGCGTCGATCGCGGCAAGACGCTGGCCGGCGACCTGATCAAGAAGAGCGAGCTGCTCTTTGCGGGACTGCACTGGTGGCGGCGCGGCCGCTACGGCCGCGGCTCCGAGCTGCACGGCCTGCTCAAGCCCGAGGCCGCCCTGAATAATCCCGCCGCCCAGATCGGGCTGCTCATGCCCCGCACGAGCCCCGCGCCGACCGATCCGGCCAAGGGCGGGCGGCCCTCGCCCGACTTCGACCGCCGCCACCACTGGACCTGGGCCTGGGAGGACCGGCAGTTCGAGACCGTCGGCACCGGCTCCCACACCAGCGAGCCCGTCACCAAGCTCGTCTCGACCGAAACGCAGCGGATGCGGCACTGGGACGGCATCGTCGATGACCGCTTCTACTGAGTGCGGCTGCCGCCTGGGGTGACCGGTACGGTCGCATCCACCCAGACCGAATCGCAAACGACGAACTATTTTAGCAACTACCTGCCGCCGGCCGATCCCAACCGGATCTACCGCGTCGTCGGGTTCATGGAATATTCCAAGGCCCTGGAAAGCCTCGACGCGCTGGCGGCCTTGGCCACGAACTACGAGCTAGCCGCGATCGACGAGATCGTGAAGTCCGAGCCGGAATTCACGATCTATACGAACCTCGCGCGGCGGCTGGAGCGGGGCCGCTCGAACCTGGCCGAAAAGCCCGCCGGCGAGAACGACGACTTCGCCCGCAAAGGCTTCCGCTGGGTTACCGCGCTGGCCCGCGTCGAGGTGGGGGCGATGCTGGCCGGGTTCAGCAGCCATCCGCAGCCGTTCGCCGCGGTGGCCGGCACGGGCTACGACCTGGCCGAGTACAAGGAGCTGCTCCTGGACGGCGCGAAGATGCACTTCTGGGCCCTGACCAACGATCCGGGCTTCACGGCCATCATGCGGAAGTTCAACCCGAGCGGCACGACGCTCGCCTACCTGCGGCGGCTGAACGTCGCCTCGGCCTTCGTCTCGGCGCTGGTCGCCTCAGCCGGCCGCGAGTTCAACCCGGCCCAGGTGCAGGAGGTGAAGCTCTACGCCACGAAGCTCGAGGGCAGCCGCGGCGACATTCGCCTGTCGATCGAGAACTACCTGCAACAGGTGATGGCCTCGACGAAGACGAACCTCGTGGGCCGGCAGGACAACATCCTGCTGGAGGCCTGCTACAAGAACGTCTGCCAGCAATACAGCCGCGACGTGGCGGCCCTGCCGAGACAGTAGGCCCCTTCAGCCAGGTAGGCCCCTTCTGCCGGAAGGGGCCTTGAGGGAAGCGCAGCGACGTTGAAAGATCCGAGGTCCCGCCCGGCAGGCGGGACCTTCTAGTCGGACAGCTCCCAGGACCGCTCAAGCCATTCGCGTAGTTCGCGGTCCACTTCCGCGGGCGAGGTCAACCGGAATTCCATGTGCCAGCGTTTGGCCGACGCTTGCTCGGCCTTTGCAACCCGCCGGCTGCGGATTTCCGCTGCCGACTTCAGGGTCAGAATGAGCGCGTCCTTTCGCGTCGCAATGCCGGCGAAGGCGCTTTCCCGCACCAGGTGAATCGACGTTTTCTTCGGCTCGATGGCCACCTTTCCCAGTGCCCGCGACGCCTTGAGGATCGCCTCGTACGTAGCCCGCACCTCGGGCGCTGACTTCTCGAAGTGCATCTCGACCGTAGGCGTCGTCGCTGCAGCTGCCATCGCAGCCCCCCATTGTCACGAGCATGTTGCGGGCACATTCCGGCAATAACCAAATCTTAACACCGATTGCTTGACGATCTGGCCGAGTCCACGCACAATCAGCTGCGCTTGATCTCTCCCTCAGCACGAGGAGTCTGTGGCGGTCTGCGCCACAGTCCGCCATTGGCCCGTTTCCGAGAGGTTTCTCTATGGTTCCCAGGCGTGCTTTTACGCTGGTGGAGTTGCTGGTCGTCATCGCCATCATTGGGGTTCTGGTGGCCCTGCTGTTGCCCGCCGTGCAAGCCGCGCGGGAAGCCGCCCGCCGCATGAAGTGCGCCAACAATCTGCGGCAGATCGGCCTGGCCATTCACAATCACGAGGACACGTATAAGTACATGCCGCCCGGGATCGTCCAGACCCCTACCACCACGCCAATTCCAGGTTTGGACGACTACCTTGCCACAACGCCCAAAACTCCCGCTCGCCTCTATGCCAATCATGGCTTTCTGTCGATCATGCTGCCGTATCTCGAGCAGGCCAATGTGCTGGTCAATGCGGGTGGCGGCTACAATTTCCACTTGGACTGGGATGAAGGCGCGAATCGGACCGCCGCCGCCATCCGGA
>DASRJB010000054.1:0-2926 GCA_035649715.1 Pirellulaceae bacterium | reverse complement strand
GGACGATTTCTGGAAGCTGGCTCCGGTCTACCTGCGAACGAGCTACGCGGAAGAAAAACGCGGCCGCGGGACTTAGCGAGCAGTGAACATTGGTATGCTATTTGCAGTATAGTTCCCGTTGGCGCGGCGGGTGCCATTTTGGCTGCCCGCTGCCAGCCGATTACGCTCTCTCGCAATTGGGTCGTCGGCATCTGGGGCAGAATTGCCGCCGCTACGTTCACCTCCAATAGGGTAAGGATAATTCCCGGTCGGTCTCTCTAGTGCTTATGTTCGCAATGGCCGCCAACCGCCGGCATTCCGCCGGAAGTCCTCAACTGGCAGGCAGTTGTGGCGAGCTGGCGGCGCAGAGGGGCGCGAAAGAAACTCGCGCTCTGCGGAATTATCCTTACCCTCGCCGGCGTTCGTTTAGGGCGCCCCCGCCGCTACTTCGCCGCTGCAAACCGCTTGGCGACTTCGTTCCAGTTCACGACATTCCAGAATGCAGTGATGTAGTCCGGGCGGCGGTTCTGGTAGTTGAGGTAGTAGGCGTGTTCCCAGACGTCGAGGCCCAGGATCGGCGTACCGGCGATTCCGGCCACGGCCTGGCCCATCAGCGGGCTGTCCTGGTTGGCGGTGGAACCGACGGCCAGCTTGCCCCCCTGAACGACCAGCCAGGCCCAGCCGCTGCCAAACCGCGTGGTCGCCGCCTTGCCGAACTGTTCCTTGAAGGTGTCGAAACTGCCGAACGAGCCGCTGATAGCCGCGGCCAGGTCGCCCGCTGGCGAGCCGCCGGCCTTCGGCCCCAGGATGGTCCAGAACAGGGTGTGGTTGGCGTGGCCGCCGCCGTTGTTGCGGACGACCATCCGTTTGTCCTCGGGCGCCTTGCCCAGGTCGGCGATGAGCTTCTCGACCGGCAGGTTCTCCAGCTCTGTCCCCGCGATCGCGCCGTTGACGTTGTTGATGTACGCCTGGTGGTGCTTGGTGTGATGAATCTCCATCGTCCGCGCGTCGATGTGGGGCTCCAAGGCGTTGTAGGCGTAGGGCAGGGGAGGGAGGGTATAGGGCATGGGGTAACTCCAGTGAGTGGTGAGTGGTCGGTGGTGAGTGGTGGTCAGCTTCGCGCGAAGATACTCCAGCTTGGCGAAGGTCGCAATCGGGCCACTCGCCGCGAAGCACGTGCCGAAGGTGGTCGTGTGAAACTCTCGGGCCAATTCCGGGGTTAAATCGATGTAATCCGCGTCCGCTCGAGGCCGCCGCCATGCGCCATTCGACGTTTGCTTTCGGACTTCTTGTCGCCCTGTCTGCTGGTCGCCCGCTGCCGGCGGCCGAGAACGAAACTTACGCCGGCTACCGGACGACCACGCTCGAATACAAAGCGCCGGACGGCAGCGAGCGGAAACGCAGTGTGACGCTCTGGTATCCGACGGCGGCCAAGGCCGAGCGGCACAGCTATCGCCCGCAGGTCGGCTTCGTCGCGGCGGATGCCGACGTATTGGGACGCAAGAACCCGCTGATCCTCTTCTCGCACGGCTTTCTGGGCGCGGCGGACCAGACGATCTTCCTGACCGAAGAGCTGGCCCGGCAGGGCTACATCGTCGCGGGCGTCAACCACGCCGATTCGCTCCGCGAGCGCAGCGACGGGCCGCAGCCGCGGCCCAACTTCGCTCAACCCCAGACGTGGGACGATACGAAGTACCGCGACCGCCGCGACGACGTCGTCGCACTGCTCGACCACCTGCTCGCGCTGAGCGGCGAGAAGGACTCGTTCCTCTTCCAGCGGGTCAATCCGCAGCAGGTGGGCGCGCTGGGGCACTCGCTCGGCGGCTACACGGTGCTCGGCCTGGCCGGCGGCTGGAAAGCGTGGCACGAGCCGCGAATCAAGGCCACGGTCGCGCTGTCGCCCTACTCGCTGCCGTACGTCAAGAGCGGCAAGGACAATGTCAAGGCAATCAACATCCCGATCATGTTCCAGGGGGGCACGCTCGACATTGGCGTCACGCCGTTCCTGCCGCCGCTCTACGACCAGCTCGCCGCGCCCAAGTATCTGCTGACGCTCAAGAACGAAAACCACTTCGGCTGGACGAATTTCGCCAGCTTCACCAAGACCACCACGGACACCGTCCAGCAGGGCAATCCGCAGCTGATCACCGACTACACCGTCGCGTTCTTCGACCATCACCTCCGCCGCCTGCCGGCCGCCGAGCTGCTGACCAAGGAAAACGAGCGACTGGAGGCGTTCAAGTACGCTGCCAAATAGCTCGAATTCGCCAGAGCTTGTAGGAGTTGAGCGAGAAACTGAGCGCCGGACGCCGCTGGCAAAGCGGCGCATCGGTGCCTGACAAAGCCAACAAAACGAAGTACAATTGGGGCTCGCGGGGGTGGAAGTGAGAAAAGGATGTGCAGGATTAGGGTCGGCGCTGGCTGTTGGATTCTGGCCTGCGCACTGTCGGCTTGGGGCTGCGGGACAAAGGAGCAAAGAGTTCCGATTTTCCCCGTGAAGGGCAGCGTCCTGGTGGCCGGAAAGCCGGCTGCCAGAGCGACGGTCATCTTCCACCCCAAGGCCCCAGCCGCGGATGCCCTGGCCGAAAAAGCGCCACCGCGACCGACGGGCGAAGTGCAAGCCGACGGGAGCTTTACGCTGAGCACGTACACGGCGGGCGACGGCGCACCGGCCGGGGAATACACGGTAACGATTTCCTGGCCGTCGGGCAGCTCGCCGATCGGCGGCGACGCCGATTCCGGCCCGGACCGGCTCGGCGGCAGGTATCTCAATCCGCAGACCTCCCGCCTGAGCGCGAAGGTCGACGCCGCGGCCACCGAGGTCCCGCGTTTTGAACTCAAGTAACCTGAGGAGGCGCCCTTGATGATTGCTGAGCCTTTCCCCGCGCCGGGCCGGCGCGGGGGCTTCACGCTGGTTGAGCTGCTCGTCGTGATCGCCATCATCGGC
>DASRJB010000053.1:0-8810 GCA_035649715.1 Pirellulaceae bacterium | reverse complement strand
CGTGTGCGCCGGCTGCTCCACGGGCTGCTCGATCAAAATCGAAGAAAACCAGGACCAGGTCTATCGCCTCAAGCCCCGCGAGAACCCCCACGTCAACCAGTGGTGGATGTGCGACGAAGGCCGGTATGGCTGGAAGCACGTGCACGACGCGGATCGCCTGACGCAGCTGCGGTGGCGCGTGAAGGACGCCTACGAGAACGTCGAGTGGTCGGAATTCGCGGCCGAGATTGATCAAAAACTGCGGAAAGCCGGGCGACTGGCGGCCGTGATTTCGCCGCAGCTTACGGTGGAAGAGGCATACCTGCTCGCCAAGTACGTTCGCGCGATCGATCCCGCGGCCGTGCTGGCGGTTGGCTTCATTCCGGTGGATGGAGCCGAGGAGAGGTTCCCAAACGGCTTCACGATCCGCGCCGAAAAATGCCCCAATCGCAAGGGCGTCGAGGCGATTTGCAGCCGGCTCGGCGGGGGGCTGCTCAACTGGGGCGATTTTCTCAGCCAGGCCGATTCGTTCGGGGCGGTGTGGGTGACGGGCGGCTATCAGGCGTCGTGGCACGACGCGCCGGTGGTCGATCGGCTGGCCGGCGTGAAGACGCTCATCGTTCAGGATTGCCTGCCCTCGCCGCTGTGGGATGCCGCGACCTACCAGGTTCCCGGCGCGACGTTCGCCGAACGCGAAGGCTCGTATGTCAATGCCCAGGATCGCCTCCAGTCGTTCCGCTGGGCGATCCGCCCGCCGGCGGGCGTGCGGACCGAAGGACAACTCTATTGGCAGCTGCTCAAGCAGCCGGGGCTGTACCGCGCCAGCGAAGTGCTGGCGGAGATCGCCCGCGAGATCGGCTACTTCTCGGCCGCAGCCCGCGGGGTACCAGATGTAGGAGTGGATCTGAAGGTTACTCAGATCGCGGATGCTGCACCTCTAGCCCCCAGCCCTACCGCCTAGCCCTCTCATGCTCGAACCCCTCATCAAAATCGGCCTGCTCGTCGGTGGTCTGATGACCGCGGCGGCCTATTTCGTGCTGCTCGAGCGGCGGATGGCGGCCTGGACGCAGGACCGCATCGGCCCCAATCGCGTCGGCATTCCGCTCACCAATATCCGCCTCTGGGGCTTGGGGCAGCCGCTGGCCGACGGACTCAAGTTTATTCTCAAAGAAGAGTACACGCCGGGTCACGTCGATCGGCGGCTGTACATCCTCGCCCCGCTGACGATTCTCGCCGCGGCGCTGGCCACCTACGCGGTCATTCCCTTCGGCAGCCTGATTCCGCCGATACACGGAGGCCAGCCGATTCCGCTGGTCGTCGCGCCGGGCGTGGACGTAGGCATGATCTATGTCTTCGCCTTGTCGAGCGTGGCGGTGTACGGCGTAATCCTCGGCGGGTGGGCCAGCAACAGCAAATACAGCTTTCTGGGCGGCCTCCGTTCCAGCGCGCAGCTGATCGCCTACGAGCTGCCGATGGGCCTGGGCATTTTGGGCGTCGTGCTGGCCGCTGGCTCGCTCAATCTCGAGACGATCATCGTGGAGCAGGCTAAGCAGGGTTGGTTCGCCTTCGCGCAGCCGCTGGGGTTCGTCGTGTTCGTCGTCGCGGCGTTTGCCGAAGCGGCCCGCCTGCCGTTCGACCTGCCCGAATGCGAGCAAGAGCTGATCGGCGGCTATCACACCGAATACTCGGGCATGAAGCTGATCATTTATCTGATCGCCGAATTCCTGCACATGATCACGGCGTCGTTCCTGATCGTGATCCTGTTCCTCGGCGGCTGGCACCTGCCGATTTTGACCGGCACGCCGGAAGCACAATCGATCGGCTGGGTGACCGCGATCCTGCGGATCCTCGTGCTGCAGGGCAAGATATTCGCCGTAATCGTGTTTTTCATGTGGGTCCGCTGGAGCTGGCCGCGGTTCCGCTACGATCAGCTCATGAACCTGGCCTGGAAGGTCATGCTCCCGCTGGGACTGGTGAACCTGGTGGCTTTGGCGGTGCTGTACGAGCTTCGCCACCAAAACGATCCGTACGGCCAGAGCATCGCTTGGACGGCCGGCATCATCGCGGCGTCCTGGCTTGTGTTCGTGGTCTCGTGGACGGCGACCGCGCTGGCCAACCCGCTGGTGACCGACAACCGCCCGAGGCGGGACATTGTGCCTCGGCTGATCGATCCGCAGATATGAAAGCCGACGACCCGCACATCAAGTGGATACCCGAGCCCCAGCTGGGCCTGACCGGCAAGATGTATCTGCCGCTGCTTGCCCAGGGCCTGACGACCACGCTCAAACACATCAGCCGCTCGCTGCGCGGCAATGTGGTGACGGTGTCCTATCCGGACGAAGAGCCGCAGATCGCCAATCCGCAGATCTACCGCGGCGTGCATCGGCTGAACAAGGACGCCGCGGGCCGCGTGAAGTGCGTGGCCTGTTTTCTGTGCGCGACTGCCTGCCCAGCCCACTGCATCGACATCATCGCCGAAGAAAGCCCCTGGCCCGACCGCGAGAAATATCCACAGAGCTTCACGATCGACGAGCTGCGCTGCATCTACTGCGGCATGTGTGAAGAGGCCTGCCCCGTCGATGCCATCGAGCTGACCAGCCTCTACAATCTCACCGGCCGCAGCCGCGACGAAATGGTCTTCGATAAGGAAAAGCTGCTCTCCGTGTACGACCTCACGAAGGACAAGGAGCCGATGCAGTCGCCGGCACTGGGAGGGACCGCCACATGACGGCCGCTCTGCAGCGACTCTGGGCGCAGCTCCCAGGCCCCGCGCAGCACGCACTGGCCTGCCCCACGTTTTGGGGCCTGTTGCTGGGGGGAATCGGCGTCTGGATGCTCTTGCCGGCTCGCCTGCGCTATGGCCGCGTGCTGGGCAGCCTGCTCGTCGCCGCGGGCGGCGCACTGCTGGCCTGCGACTTGCCGCTCCTGGGCAACTGGACCAGCCAGGGCGTGTTTTGGCTGCTTTCGGCGATCACGCTGGGCGGGGCGGTCGCCACGATCGTCTCGCGCAGCCCCGTCTACTCGGCAATCTGGTTTGCCCTCTCGTTGCTCGGCACGGCGGGGCTGTTCCTGTTCCAGGGCGCTCAGTTCCTCGCCGGCGCGACGATCGTCGTCTATGCCGGCGCGATCGTCGTGACGTTTCTGTTCGTCATCATGCTGGCCCAGCCGGAAGGCCACTCGCCCTACGACCGCCTGACTTGGGGCGGGCTGCCGAAGATTCTGGGCGTCGCCACCGCGGGTCTGCTCGTCGGCATCCTGACGTTCATGCTCGGCCCAACGAAGCGGGAGATCTCGCACCCGCCGCAAGTGGCCTCGGCCGCGCCCAGCCCGCAGGCCCGCGCGGCAGCGGCCGGCATCAATTCCAGCCAGCACGTCGCGAATCTCGGCCGCCACCTGTTCGGCGAGCACCTGGTCAGCGTCGAGATCGCCGGCACGCTGCTGCTGATCGCCCTCGTCGGCGCCGTGGCGATCGCGATCCAGGGCAAGCCGCGGCTGGCCCAGCCGATCGAGGAGGCGCTGCGATGAACGAGCTGAGCCTTCTCTACAACTATCTCGCGGTAGGCGGCGTGCTGTTCGCACTGGGCCTGATCGGCTTTCTGGTGCGGCGGAACATGATCGTCACCTTCCTCTGCGCCGAGATGATGCTGCAGGGCGTGTCGGTGAGCCTGGTCGCCTTCGGCCGCTATCACAACGACTGGGGCGGGCAGATGCTGGTGATCTTCATCATCACGGTTGCCGCCTGCGAGGCGGGCATCGCGATGGCCCTGATCCTGATGCTCGCCCAGCGGGCGGGCAGCCTCGACACCGCCGCCTGGCAGGACCTTCGCGAGGAGGGCCAGCCCGCGTTCCTCGACCGGCAAGTTCCCGAGGAACGGACCGAGGACCGCCTCTGGCCGCGGCTGACTCCCGCTGGGCTGGAGCCGCGCCGCGATCCGGACGAGGAACTGCACCGCCCGCGAGTTTGAAATGACACTGTGACCGACACGATTCGCAATTGCCTGATCCTCATTCCCGCGCTGCCGCTGGCGGCAGCGGTGCTGGTCGCGCTCCTGGGCGCGAAGGTTCTCCGCGGCCAGAGCCACTGGCCCGTCGTGCTGGCGCTGCTGGGCTCGTTCGTGTGCAGCCTCATCCTGCTGCGCGAAGTCAACCAGCGGCAGGATTCCGCGACACCCGGCGGCTTCGAACAGGTCGTCACGCTCTGGAAATGGGCCGACATCGCCAATGCGTACTATCTGAAGGTCAATCCGCCCGCCGTGCAGCCCGAGGAGGCCGGCTGGCGGAACTTGCGGATCGAAGTCGCCCTGCGGGCCGACGCCCTGACCGCGATCATGCTGGCGATGGTCACGTTCGTCTCGGCGCTCGTCGCCGTCTATGCCGCGGGCTACATGGCGGGCGACCGCGGTTATTGGCGATTCTTCGCCTACATCGGCCTGTTCGTATTCTCGATGACGATGCTCGTCTCGGTGAGCAACTTCGTGCTGCTGTTCGTATTCTGGGAGGCGGTCGGCGTCTGCTCCTACCTGCTGATCGGCTTCTGGTACCAGAAACCCGAAGCGGCCGCGGCAGGCGTAAAGGCGTTCCTCGTCAACCGCGTTGGCGACTTCGCCTTCACGATCGCTTTGTTCCTGATTTGGTGTACCTACGGGACGCTGAACTATCACGACTCGCTGGCAGATGGCACAACCGATCCGGCCGCGATCGCCGCGGCCAATACGCCGGATGCGGCTCGGCAGGAACCTCGCCCTCCCGCCATGATTCGTGGCGTGCTCGGCCAAACGCGCATCGCGGCGAGCGGCTACGTCACCGGGGCCTTGGCCACGGCAATCTGCCTGCTGCTGCTCCTGGGAGCTTGCGGCAAGAGCGCCCAGTTTCCGCTGCACGTCTGGCTTCCCGACGCGATGGAGGGCCCGACGCCGGTCAGCGCGCTGATCCACGCCGCGACAATGGTCACCGCCGGCGTCTATATGGTCGCCCGCTGCACGCCGCTCTTCGCCGTCGCACCCGCGGCGCAGCTCGTGGTCGCGACAATCGGCGGCTTCACGGCGCTGCTCGCCGGCCTGATCGCCCTGACGCAGTTCGACCTGAAGCGCGTGCTGGCCTATTCGACGATCAGCCAGCTCGGCTACATGTTTCTGGCCCTCGGCGCGGGCACCTTCGCCGGAGTCACCGGCGGCATGTACCACCTCTTCACGCACGCCTTCTTCAAGGCCCTCCTGTTCCTCGGCGCGGGCAGCGTGATGCACGCCATGGGCGGCGTCATCGACATGCGGCAGTTCAGCGGCCTGCGGAGGCTCATGCCCTGGACTTACGTAACATTCTTCTTCGGCTGCGTGGCACTCGCTGGCGTGCCGCCATTTGCCGGCTTCTGGAGCAAGGACGCGGTGCTGGCTGCGGTCCACGACAAGGTCCACGCCATCGAGCACGAGTTGGACCATCGCCATCAGCCGCCGCACGGTGAAGCGGCCGCAGCCCGGCCGCTGCACAACTGGAGCGAGGCCGAGCTCACGCGCAGCCGGCTCGTCTATCAATGGCTTTACTACGGCGCGGTGGCAACGGCCTTCCTGACGGCGTTCTACACCTTCCGGGCCTTCGCCCTCACCTTCCACGGCCCGCTGCAAATTCCCGCCCAGGCCGGCCACCACGCCCACGAGTCGCCTCCCGTGATGGTCACGCCGCTGGCCGTCCTGGCGGTCTGCTCGATCCTCGTGGGCATGTACTGTATCGCGGACCGGCGGAACTTCGGCACAAATATCCTCGTCGATTTCCTGAGCCATACTCCCTCGCTCGCCGCCGGCGCGATCTCGCTCACGAAGGTCGAGCCAGCGTTTCACGTGCAAGTCGCCGCCGTCAGCACGATTGCCGCGATCGCCGGCATCGGCCTGGCGCTGTTCTTCTATCTGGGTGAGCGGAGCGAAGCCCGGTTCCTCAGTCGGCTGTTCGACCTGCAAGGCGCCGATCGGTGGACCGACCCGCAGTGGGTGACGCAGCTGGAGCGCATGCCCTGGATCGCCGCAGTGACGAGGCTCTTCCGCCAGGCCCGCCTGGGCTGGATGGTGACGCTCCTCGGCTACGCTCTCGGCACGCTCTCGATCGTGCTGTCGGTGCCACTGGTGGTCGGCCGCTTCCTTTCGCCCTACCGCCTGTCGCGGGACAAGTTTTACTTCGACGAATTGTACGCGGCGCTGGTCGTCTGGCCGCTCTCGGTGCTGGCCGCCGTGCTGGCCTGGGTCGATCGCTGGATCGTCGATGGCCTGGTGAATCTGGCGGGCCGCGTGCCGGTCGCGATCGGGTCGCTGATGCGGCCGATGCAAATGGGCCTCGTGCAGTTCTACGCCCTGGCGATGGTGCTGGGCATGCTCATGCTCATCCTCGTCACGGCCCGGCTGCTGTGGGCCAGCGGCTAGTGGAACAATGACCAGCCAGCAACTCCTACTGACGATTTTCCTGCCGCTTGCCGGGGCGCTGGCGATGTGGGTCGTCGCGCCTCTGGGCCGGTCCGCGGCCCGCGTGACGGCGCTGGTCGTGACCCTGCTCACGCTGTTCTGCGCCGCCCAACTGGCCTTCAGCTATCCCGCGGGCAAGGATTTTGCCGTGACCGATGTGGCCTGGCTGGCCGGCGGCAGCGCGACCGTCGATATCCGCTTCAGCGTCGGACTCGACGGTTTGGGCGTGTGGCTGTTCGGCCTTTCCGCGCTGCTGTTCGTCACCTCGGTGCTGGTCAGCTGGGAGGCAATTGCCGACCGCGCCCCGCTGTTCTATTCGATGTTGCTCCTGCTCGAGTTCGGCTGCCTCGGCGTATTCGCGGCCCGCGACATCATCCTGTTCTACGTCTTCTTCGAGTTCACGCTGATCCCGCTCTTCTTCCTGATCGGCATCTGGGGCAGTGAGGAGCGGCGCTACGCCGCTGTCAAGTTCTTCCTGTTCACGCTCGCCGGCAGCGTGCTGACCTTCCTCGGCCTGCTCGCGATCGTGCTCTGGGACTACCAGCACAACGGCGAGAACACGCTGCGGTTCTCGATCGCCTCGCTCACGCAAGGTCTCGCCGCGCATCCGCTGCATCCGCGGTGGCAGCTGGCGATCTTCCTGGCGTTGTTTGCGGGCTTTGCCATCAAGGTGCCGCTGTTTCCGCTGCACACCTGGCTGCCCTTGGCCCACGTGCAAGCGCCGACGGCGGGCAGCGTGATCCTGGCCGGCATCCTGCTGAAGATCGGCGTGTACGGCTTCCTGCGGTTCAACCTGCCAATGCTGCCCCACGCGACCGCTGCTTGCCTGCCGGCGATGATGTGGCTCGCCGTGGCCGGCATCATCTACGGAGCGCTCGTCGCCCTGGCCCAGACAGACATGAAGCGGCTGATCGCCTATTCCAGCGTCAGCCACCTCGGATATTGCATGCTGGGGCTGTTCGCGCTCAACGCCTCCGGCGTGCAAGGCAGCGTGCTGCAAATGGTGAATCATGGTCTGTCCACGGGCGCTCTGTTCGCGATGGTCGGCATGCTCTACGAGCGCTACCACACGCGGCAGATCGCCGATCTGTCCGGCCTGGCCGCCCGCATGCCGTGGCTGGCGTTCTTCATGGTGCTGTTCACGTTCTCGAGCATCGGCGTGCCGGGCCTCAACGGTTTCGCCGGCGAGTTCCTCGTACTCATCGGCGCGTTCCAGCGGGCCTGGGCCGATGCGCCGCCGCTGTGGCGGATGCAATTGATTGCGATCGCCGTCCTGTCCGTCTCGGGTGTGGTCCTCGGAGCCTGGTACATGCTGTGGCTTGTGCAGCGGGTCTTTTTCGGCCCGCTCAAAGAGCCGCACGCCGCCGGCGACGAGCCGGCCAGCGACCTTTCCCTGCGAGAAATTCTCGCCCTCGCGCCGCTGGCCGTGTTCGTCGTCTGGATCGGCATCCGCCCGGACGACTTCCTCAGCCGGATGGCGCCGACGCTGGACGCCGCTCGGGCACCGGCCGTGGCCGCGTTGGAGAAATCGCAGACTGATACGGCCGTTCCCGTGGCCGCCCTGGGGAACGAGAGGAGATAGCTGTGCTCGTCGAGTGGAAAACGATCACCCTGCTCTGGCCCGAGGTCATTCTCGTGGCCGCAGCGTCGTCGATCTTCGTTGCCGGGGCGTTCACGCGCAACCGGGCCTGGTGGGCGCTGATGGCGATCGTGGCCTGTCTCACCGCGGCCGGTGCGCTGGCGGCTCAAGGTCCGCCGTGGGACGCCGCCAAGGCCGTGTTCACCGGGCCCGTGACGTTCGACCCGATGAGCCTGGGCCTCCGCTGGCTGGCGCTGGTTGTGGGCCTGGTCTTCATCCTGATCGCCGCCCGCCTCGCCGAGCCGGAGCTGGCCGGGGAATTCTTCGGCTGCATCCTGCTGGTCGCGGCCGGCATCATGCTCGCGGCATCCGCCAACGAGTTGGTCCTGCTGTTCCTGGGTCTGGAGCTGATCTCCATCCCGACCTACGTGCTCTTGTTCCTGGGCCGCAAAGACCGGGCCTCGGGCGAGGCCACGATGAAGTACTTCTTCCTCAGCATCCTCTCGTCGGCGCTGCTGCTGTACGGATTCGCGTTTCTGTATGGCCTGGGGAAGACGACGCTGATCGCCGGCACACCCGCGATGCCGGGCATTCGCGAGGCGCTGGCCAGCCCGAAGCTGCTCGCCGCCAGCCCGCTCGCGCCGTTGACCGGGCTGGCGCTGGCTCTCATCGCCGCAGGCTTGGGATTCAAGCTGGCGATTGTCCCGCTGCAGTTCTACGCGCCGGACGTTTATCAGGGCACGACCAACGCCAACGCGGGTCTCCTGGCCGTCGCGCCGAAGATCGCCGGCGTCGCCGGATTCATCCGC
>DASRJB010000052.1:0-2941 GCA_035649715.1 Pirellulaceae bacterium | reverse complement strand
CGTCCATCGCGATCTCAAGCCGGGCAACATCCTGCTCGACGACGCCGGCCAGCCGCACATCACCGACTTCGGCCTGGCCAAGCGGGCTCAGGACGTCGAGATCACGGCCCAGGGGGAAATTCTGGGCACGCCCGCGTACATCTCGCCCGAGCAGGCCCGCGGCGAAGCGCATCTGGCCGACGCCCGCACCGACGTCTATGCCGTGGGTGTGATGCTGTTCGAGCTGCTGACGGGGGACCTGCCGTTTCGCGGCAACGTGCTGATGCTCACGCACCACGCGGTGCACACCGAGCCGCCCAGCCCGCGGAGCCTTAACCGCAGCATTTCCCGCGACCTGGAGACGATTTGCCTGAAGTGCCTGGAGAAGGACCCCAGCCGCCGGTATGCCTCGGCGGCCGACCTGGCGGCGGAGTTGCGGCGCTACCTGGCGGGCGAGGAGCTCGTCGCGCGGCCGATCACGCGAGTCGAGCGGCTGTGGCGCTGGGGCCGACGCAACCCGCGGATTCCGACGCTCTCGGCGGCTCTCTTGGCCGTCGTGCTCGTGGCGTACGCGCTGGCCTGGTGGCAGCTGGCGGCGATCCTGAAGCGGACGGAGGCGGCGGTTAGCTCCGGTGCGCTGGCGAACCTCAAGTTCACGGCCGAATCGGTGGCCACTACGGCCGGCCAGGAAATCGAGCAGATGTTCGCGCTCGCCGAACAAGCTGCTGCCGATCTGAAAACGCCGCTGAAAGAACTCGAGAACGATCCACAGACCCAGGCCCTGTCGAAGTCGCTGAGCGATCCGAATTGGCCGGTCGAAAACAACCCGGCGCGCGACGCCGCGCGCTGGCAGTTGGAGAACCATCCGGAGCGGCAAGCCGTGCAGCGGTGGGCTGAACAATTCAACAAGGATCTGGCGAGCAAGGGGCTCAAGGTCTTTGCGACGTTCGTGCAGTTGTCCGACGGGCTGCAAATCGCCCGCGATCCGCTCAGCGACGGCGGCGAGAAGACGTTCGGCATCAACTATTCGTGGCGCCCCTACTTCAACGGCGAAGCGGCAATTCGCAAAAAGTCATGGCGGGCCGAGCCAGGGCAGCACATCCAAGCGACGTACCTCTCGCCTCCCTTCTTGACCGAACACACGAACGAGTGGGTCGTCGTCGTGTCCGCGCCCGTCGTCGTTGTTGGCGACGACGGAGCGGATCAGTTTTGCGGTGTGGTGGGGATCATGATCAAGCTCGGCTCGTTTGCCAAATTGCCGGGCCAGTCGCCAGCCGCCAGTCCGGCGGCAGCGGCCGACCGCAGCTTTGCCGTGCTGATCGATTCACGCGAGGCGAACCGCGGGCAGGTGCTCCAGCATCCGCTGATCAACACGCCCAGCGATCCGGCGGCTGCAAAAGCGGACGAAGGCAGGCGCTGGAAGATGATCCACGACGCCCAGCAATACCGCATTTCGCAAAATTCCTGGAAGAGTCCCGATTACTTTGTCGATCCGCTGGGAAAACTCGACGCCCGGTACGATCAGCGATATCTCGCCGCGGACGAGCCGGTTAGTTTCGGCGGTCGCGACGCCGGCGTCTCGGTGGTCGTGCAGGAAAGCTACGAGCAGGCGATCGGCCAGCCGCTCGCCGAACTGCGCCGCGCCCTGGTACTGCTCAGCCTGATCACGTTCGGTTTGTCCGCCGCGGTCATCGTCCCGCTATGGGCGGTCATCCTGCGGCTGGTGCGGTGAGGCCCTCGCGCACTACCGCGGCGGCGTTGCGGGCGCATCCTTCAGCAGCTTGTCCAGGATCGCGGGCGTATCCTTCACCGCCGGGGCGAAACCGCCGGGGCCGGGGCGGCCCTTGTGAGCGATCTTGCCGTCACGATCGAGAATGTAGATCCGGTCGGGCCAGCCGGCGTAGGCCTGCTCCACCTGGTCGTCGATCGTATCGACCAGAATCGGCACGGAGAGCCGAACTTTGCTGGCGAAATCCTCCGCCACCTTCTGCCGCTCGGCGAGAGTTTTCGGATCGGCGACCGGAAACTCCTTGGGAGTGCGCCGCGGGCCGCCGAGCGGATGCGCCTCGCGGATATAGAGCACGTAGATGTGGGCCTGGCCTTTGTACGTTTGATACAGTTTCTCGATCGAACCGACCGAGCTGAGAAACGGCGGTCACGTACAGCTGCCGAAGATCAGCACCACCGGCTGGCCCTTGAGATCCGCCAGCCGGACGCTCTCTTTCCCGTGGACGTCCTTGACGGAGAAATCCGGGGCCGCGTCGCCGACGCTCAGCTTCCCCTCGCGCGGTTGCCGCGCCTGGCCCCAGGCCGACCCGGCCAGCGAGAGCAGCAACAGCGCGCACACCCCCGAGCAACTGGGCCTACGCATAAACGCCCTCCGGAAACGGACTCGCCTATTGGGATTATATCTACGGCGACGCGGAGTTTGTCTCGATGAGCCGCGACAGGCCGATGTCGATATATTGTCCACCGCCCGTCTGGTGGCAGTGGACGGCGAACGTGTTCTTGCCGGGCTTCAGGGCGGCGGCCGCCTTTTCGTCGAGCGGGATTAGCGAATAGTCGGTGACAAAACCCTTCACGGTCGCGATCAGCGTGCCGTTGAGATAGATCTCGGCGTCTTCGTCGTGGTGGATGAGAAGCGCGAGGCCCTCCGGCTTTGCATCGGCCAGCTCGAAGCTGCTGCGGAGCCAGATGTCGGGCGTCTTCCAGCTGGTGCGGACTTTGCTGCCGGGCGTCGTCGGCTCGCCGAAGCCGCCCGGGCCTTCCTTCCAGGAAACATCGTCGAATGCCGCCATCTCCCAGCCTTGGGCCGGCTTCTCCGTCGTGTAGCGCCAGGTCTGTGCCGACTCGCGCGACGTGGGCACGACGACGACTTCCTTCGGCGGCGGCAGGTAGAGCTTCTTGTGCAGCGCGGCCGTCCGCTGCTGGTCGAGCTTTATCACTTCGCGGTCGTACGTCA
>DASRJB010000051.1:0-2710 GCA_035649715.1 Pirellulaceae bacterium | reverse complement strand
TGGCCGGGGAGACGCCAGCACGACGCAGCGACGTCGCTGCGAGTGCCGGCTGGGCGTGTGTCAATCGAACAGCCGCCGCTGCCGAGGATTCTCGCTCGCCAAGTCCCACAGCGGCGGCAGCCGGCGCCGCAGCTCCTCGGTGATGTCGGCGTAGTGGCTGGTCGTCGTGCTCCGGTCGCCGTGGTCCAGCGAGCGCCGGGAAACCTCGATCGCGAAGTCCGCCCCGAGGCGCTGCATCTCGCGGGCGTGCATCCGCCGCCAGGCCTGGGGCGGCAGCTGCTCCGCGGTGGGCACTCCCGCCAGGCGTTGCAGCTCGTAGAACAGCTCCCGCAGCCAGTCGCGGTGATAGGGCTGCGGGAAGATCGTCGCTCGGTCGCGCGGCCAGTGCTCGACTGACGCGACGCACCAGTCGGGTAAACCCAGCCACTTGCCCTTGCCCGTCTTCGAGACGAGCGCTCGCGGCAGCTTGAGCCACCAGCCCTGTTCCCGGCGCAGGAGCATCAGCCACTCGAAGCCCCACAGCGTCCCTTCGCGCACGTCGGTCACGTAGAGCCAGCTGCAGTAGCCCCGCCAGAATTCCCAGGGTGTGATTCCGGGCACCTGCGGCCGATCGAAGTGCCGGGCCGCGGCGACGACCGCGCGCGCCCGCGAGAGCTCGAAGCAGTCCTTCGGCTCGGGATGCAGCTTGGGCACCTTCACCGCCAGCGGCTGCGCCACGACCGAAGCCGTGGGCGTGTCCGGCCGGCGCTGCGGGCCCATTCGATTCAGGATCGCGCGGAGGTTTCGCAGGTGGATGTTGACCCGGTCGGCCGAGAGCTTGCGATAGGCGGCTCCCGGGACGGCCCGCCCGTCCCTGGACCTGGCCCGCGTGTACTCGTAATTGTGGAGCTCCGCCGCAAACAAGCTGATCGTAAACTGGTCGAAGCCGATCGGGTCGCCCGTCAGTTCGATCCACAGCTTGACGGTCTGGCGGTATCCCCGCCGCGTCGCCGCACTTTTGCTCTCGCCTTCGATGGCGTTGGGCTCGAACCAACTGAAGTAGAACTCCGACAGCCGCAGCCCGCCCGCCTCGACGACGAGGCTGTCGAGGTCGTCCGGCTTGAGGAGTCGGAGCTGTGGTTTTTGCTGGGACAAGAAACGTTGCACACCGTTGACTCCGTCGCCGGTGGCTCGCCTGTCGTCCGTTCGCCCCCGTGCGACCAAACTCCTCCATGAGCCATGGCAATTGTGCGCGCAGCAAATTCTCGCCGGCTCGGGAGAGCGCGACATCCGCTAGAAGGCGGAAAGCCGCGAGGGGAGATGTGTCGGCGGTAACAGTCAGCGAAGCCTGCATGGGGAGAGGTGGCCTCCGGCCGTGCCTTCCATGAGCCGGGGCCGCACCAGGGAGACCGTGCGAAGTCGTCGTGGCCTCTCCCTCCACGCCGTCGCAACGCACGATGCTCCTGGTGCGACCCAGGCTGTCCTGGCACTCGGCGGGCAGCAGGCCCGAAGAATGCCGCTGATCATTTCAGCGGCCGAGGAATGTAAAATATGTACTACATGCCGTCAAGAGGGCAGTTGCCGCAAATTGTCGGCGGTCACCTTGAGTACATCGGCCAACCCGTAGAGCACTTCAGCGCCAGGCGACGACTTCCCGTTCTCGATGCGGTTGAGAAAGACGCGGGAAATCCCGACCGCCTCGGCCAGCTCCTCCTGGCTCATCCCCTTCGCCTTACGGAGTCGCTCGACGTTGCCACCGATCACGGGGCGAAGCTCTTCCTGTGCGATCACGGCTTCCATCTCCTGGATAGTAACCTTTGTTTGACTCTCGTGAAACGGGAGTTGCCGCACTTGCCGGGCCTGCCCCGTCGCAAATCAGCGGCTTTCTGAGCCCCAGAAGTGCGACGCGGCAAGCTGGGTCGTCAGTTGCCATCAACTCCTTGCACCGCCTGGGTTTCGGCGGCGAATATCCCCGACAGGGCTCGAACCTGTAACCTTCGGCTTCGGAGGCCCAACAGCGCCGACTCGTCCGGTCGGGCAAGGTCTGCGGATTGCGGGAAGCCGCAGGTGCTTTTCGCCGCGCGGCGATTTACACTGCTCGCCTGGGGGTCATTGGCATGCAGGAACACGCCGGCTACCACTGCGCCAACTGCGGGCGGCTGACGATGCACGTCCGCGACGTGAAGCGGTGCAACCACCTGGTGCACGCCCTGGTGACCCTGTTCTTGTGCGGGCTGTGGCTGCCGGTCTGGATCATCGCGGCCTGCTCGGAGCAGCTCGGGCCGTGGCTCTGCTCGCAGTGCGGCTTCAGCGGCGGCGTGTCGCCCTTTCAACAGCCCCAGCAGCAGCACCTGGCCAACGCCCAGGCCCCGATCGTGGCCCAGGAGCCGCCGATCGCGGCGCCCGCGAAGCTGACGCCGACCCGGAGCGGCAAGCTGCCCCCGCCGCTGCCCCGCTCCTGAAAAGCGCAGGAGGCCCGCTGGCGGCCTCGGAGGGCCGGGGAGGTGGAAGGCCCGCGGGGGCGGCGGGGCCGCTAGGCGCTTTTCTGGGAGGCCTGGGAGGGCAGGAGGCCGGCGACGGCGGCCCGCAGGAGCTTGATGGCCTTCAGCTCGTGCTGCCGGACGGCCTCCTTGGTGATCCCCATATCGAGGGCGATCTCGGCCAGCGTGCGGCCCTCGCTCCGCTGCCGGAACACGAACTCGGTGCGGGAGGGGAGCCGGGCCACGAAGGG
>DASRJB010000050.1:0-3644 GCA_035649715.1 Pirellulaceae bacterium | reverse complement strand
CAGCGACCTCGTGGGCCTCACGACCGGCTACGTCCCCAAGTTCGTCCGCCAATACGCCGACCTCAAGAGCATCATTCAGGACGCCGTCAGCCGTTACACCGACGACGTCCGCAGCGGCAAATTCCCCGCTGCCGAGCATGGTTTTCAGTAGCGGCAGTGGCACGGGCGGCTGCTCTGACCTTGGCGGCTTCTGGGGGCGGCTGCTCGACCGTTGTTCTTCTGGATGGCCAGAGTTAGACTATTCCTATTATCCATCTTCCTGGGTTGTTTGTTCCGCGCCGCGAGCAGAGCTAGACGCTTGCGGCACGGCAGTTGCGACCATCCTTTGCTGCATTCTCCGCACCTTGCCACAGGTCGAAGTCCCCTCCCCATGGCTTCGCTGGCCGGATCTTGAAATGCCTCTCAATGCCAAGCTCGTCGTCGTTGGCGGCGACGTGAAAACCACGGAGATCAAGTTGCGGCTGCCCTCGACGGTCGGCCGCGGGCGGGGAACGACCATCATGCTCCCGCATCCGCTGGTCAGCCGGCAGCATTGCGAGTTGTTTGAGAACAACGGTCAGCTGATGGTCCGCGACCTCGGCTCGCTCAACGGCACGTTCGTGAATAACCAGCGGATCACCGAGTCGCCGCTGCCGCCGGGCGAATTGCTGACGATCGGCACCGTCACGTTCCGGGCGATGTACGAGGCTCAGCCCGACTCGCAGCCGCCGACCGGCGCGGGGCCGCAAATGAAGCCGCGGCGGAGCGAGACGGACGTCGCCGGCCTGCCTCCGGGGGCGATCCCGGCAGCGCCGCAGGATGGCCCGATTGCCTTCGAAGAGGCGGTCGTTCCCGTGGAAGAGAGCGCCGCTCCGGCGGCGGGCCCCCTTCATGTCACGAAGCGGATGGAAACGACGCTCGAGGACCGGTCCGGCGTGCCCAAGACCGAATCCGTGGCCTCGGCCAAGACCAAGCCAGCCCCGGCCAAGGCCGCGACTCCTGCGCCTGCCAAGGACACTGCGAAGCCCGCGGCCAAGGGAGACGTCGCCGTCGATTTCTCCAAGCTGGCCGACGACCCGGCCGAAACTGAGCCCGCCAATGACGAGGACGACGGGGATCTCGGCGATTTCTTGAAGAGCTTGAAGAAGTAGCCGCTCGCCGTTAATCCTAATCTTAATCTTAATCCCGTTCGGGTTCGCCCCGACGGCGAGAGCGAGAGCGCGAGCGGGATTAGGATTAGGATTAGGACTCTAGAACACAAACACCGGCGTCCAGGTGACGTCGCTCCGCGTTTGCAGGCGGCCGGCGGCTTCGGCCAGGTCGCGGCGGAAGTCGATCAGGTGGGCCGCGGCGTGGGCCACGCTCACGTCGCCCAGCTCGAAGATCACGACCAGGTCGCTGGCCGCGCCGGCGGCGACGCCGGGCATCTGGCGGAACGCGGAGGTTCCCATCTGGGCCGCGAGCGCGGCTGGGCTGTACTGCCCGGCCATTTGCTGTGGAATCACGAACAGCAGCCGGCGGCGGCCGCCGCAGCGCTGCAGCCAGGGCTCGGCGTTGGTCAGGCACGTGGCCAGCGGGCTGTCGCCGCTCTGGTTGGCCAGGAGCAGCGAAGCCAGGTCGATCGACTGCACCTTGCCCAGCGCCGCCTGGCGGGCGGCAGTGCGGATCGTCGAGATCAGCTGCTCGCGGACTTCGCCGCCGGTGCTGACGACCGCCCGCAGGCCGCCGTGCTTCGTGAACAGCCCCTGGATGAGCAGTTCCTCGATTTGGCGCGAGAGCGGCTCTTCCGAATGCCGCAGCTGATCGGCCACCGACGAGCGCATCGTGGCGACTTCTGCTGCCCCCAGCTGCGGGCCGGTCTCATCGGACACGGCGAATTGCGACGCCAGGTGGTCCAGCTCGCGGTGCAGATCGACCAGCGAGTCGTGTGCGGCGACGGCGTGGCTCTGCAGCGAGTGGGCGATTTGCCCAGCCCGCAGCGCGCACAGCTCGAACATCCGCAAGCGGCAATACTGCATGAATGCGTTGGTCAGCTCCGCGGGCGTGCGCCGCGGACCCTTGCCCTTCGGATCGGTCGCCGCGAGCACTTGCGAGACAGCCTGCGTATCGCGAGCCAGCCGGCCACGGGCCTCGCCGATCCGGTCCACCAGCGACTTGAGGTAACTTTGAAACCACTTCGCGGCCCGCTTGGCGCCGGTCACGCGGCAGTTCGGATCTTCGACGATCGCTTCGACCCACTCCCGCAAGCCCGTACCGACCTGCGCGATCCACGGCCCGATACGATGATCGAGCGCTTGAGCGAGCTCGCCCGGCTGGGCTTCAATCGAAGTGTCCGAATGGTGGCGGCCGAATAGGTCGCAGGCGGTGCTGACCCACTTGTCGACCGGCGGACGCTGTCCCGGCGAGCCCACGACCATCAGCTTGCGGAAGAAGGCCTCGGCGTCGCCGCCCATATCGGCCGCCGAGAACTGCTGCACCACCTGCATCAGCGGCTCGACTTCCAGGCCCATCGTGCGGGCCAGGGCCGCCGCCCGCTGGTCGAGCTCCAGCAGCGGGTCCTGAGCCGGCCGGTCCTCGACCGCGGTGACCGTCGAGCTCGGCAGCAGGCGCGGCGCTTTCTTTTGCTCCGGCATCTGCTGCGGTCCGCGCAGCCGTGAGATCACGGCCCGGCAAATGCGGTGGACCGAATCGTCCAGCAGCCGGTCGTGCGTGAAGCCGAATTCGTGCAGGCCGAAGCTCCGCAGCCGCAGGCCCAGCGTGTCACCCTCCTCGCAGCGAGCCGCCTCGAGCACCGTGCCGGCCGGCGTGACGGCGTCGAGCATCAGGAACTCGGCGACGCGGTCGCTGGCGGCTTCTATCTGGGTCGGCGACAGCTCCTCGCCGGCGTGCACCAGGTAAACGTTGCTCAGCGCCCCTTCACCGGCTCCGCGGGCCTTCAGGCCGCAGGCATGGTCGCCCGGGAAGATCGCGCCCGGCCGGTGGAACTGGGACAGCTCGGTCAGCGTGGCGACGGTGTTCGCCGCCGCCAGCTCCTGCTGCTGCGGATTGCGGGTGGTCCCGTGTATGAGCACCGCGAGCGCTTCATAGCCCTTGCCCTCGGGCAGGTCGTCGAGCAGCTGCCGAATGAGGAAAGCGATGTCGGTGACCATGCCGCCGCCCGTGCCGCCTGCCGGCGAAGCGACGATCACCACCCGCGGCGTCAGCTGCAGGGCGGACGTCTGCTCGTGCAGCTTGCCGATCGCCTGCTTGAGGCGGGCCGTCGCGGCCGGAGCGTGATCGACCAGCGCCAGGCGGCCCAGCGGCCGCAGCCCCTCGGTCTGCTGCGAGCGGGGAATGTTGTACAGCCAGCGCCGGCTCAGCCACTCCAGAATCCGCCGCGAGTCCTCGCGATAGTCCTGCGACCGCCGCAGCGGCATCGCCAGCATTTCCTCGGGCTTGAGGGGCGACCCCTCCTCGCCCTGCGTCGCATTCAGCTCGCGGGCGTCGGAGTCCAGGATTAAAATCGGCGCGAGCATCCGCAGTTCGGCCGGCAGGCGGTCGTCCAGCCGCCGCTTGAGCAGGCGGAGCACCTGGCCGCCGCAGCCGCCCAGGCCGACGAACAGCGTGGGCCGCAGCGGCGGGGCGGTGGCGTCGATGTCCGGGGGCGGCACATCGACCAGCGGCGG
>DASRJB010000049.1:0-3344 GCA_035649715.1 Pirellulaceae bacterium | reverse complement strand
CCAGTTCGCTTCGCTGCTCGGTGTCGGCATCGGCGGCTGGTGGGCCGATCGCTGGATGCGCCGTTCCGATCGCGGCCGCATCTACGTCAGCGCGATCGGCATGTCGTTCTTCCTGCCGGCGCTGTTTGGCGTGGGCAACGCCGGCTCGCTGGGCATGGCGATCGGCTTTCTGATCCTCTTCGGCCTGGGCTGGGGCTTCTTCGACTGCAACAACATGCCGATCCTCTGCCAGGTGGCGCGGCCCGAGCTGCGGGCGACCGGCTACGGCGTGATGAACCTGGTGAGCATCAGCTGCGGCGGCTTTGCCGACTGGGGCTTTGGCGCCCTCCGCGACCGGCACGTGCCGCTGAACGTCATTTTTGGCGTCTTTGCCGCGGTCGCCCTGCTGTCCATCGCCATCGTGCTCTGCATCCGGCCGCGCTACGGCGCAGGCGAATGAGGCGCGGCCAACTCCGCAAAATGCGGGCGCGGCAAAGCCGCTGGCGACTGCACGGGCGAGCGCTGCCAATCGACGCCGATCATCAGCGAGTTGATTCCGCTGCCGATGCCCAGGAGCGCGACCTGCTCCTGCTCGCCGATGAAGCCGCGCTCCACCGCCAGCGCCAGCGTGACCGGCAGTGCCACCGAGCCGGTGTTCCCTAGCCAGGGATAGGTGGCATAGTCGCGGGCCAGCGGCAGGCCGATCGCCTCCAGCATCTGTCGCTGGTGCGTGCTCCCCACCTGGTGGCAGATCGATTTGTCGATCTCGCCAGGCGACCAGTCCGTCGCCTCCAGAAAGTCCGCGAACGTGGCCGCACCCGTTGCCAGGCCCTGCAGCAAGAGCTCCTCGGAATCGGTTTCCATCAACATCTGCTCGGCGGCCGAGTGATCGCCGGCGCAGAGCCCGTGATGCGCCGTGTGGGCCCGGGCCGCTGCCGCCGTCAGGCGATTGCCCGTGCGGCTGATGTCCCGATGGACGAGCAGCACTGCCGCGCTGGCCGAGCCGATGGTCAGGGAGGCGAACGCCGGCTTGACGCTCGCTCGCGTCAGCGACTGGTTGCCGTTCAGCGCCGCAATCGTGCCTTCCAAGAGCGGCCGGCTGTCCTCGGAGCCGACGACCAGCCCCGCACGAATCTGGCCCAGCTCGATCAGGTTCGCCACCTGGATCATGCCGCTGAGCATGCCGAGGCAGGCGTTCGACACGTCATAGACCTGGCACTCGCGCGGCAGGCCCAGCTCATGATGCACGCGGCAAGCCGTCGCCGGCTCCAATTGATCGCGGCTGACCGAGCCGTGAATCAGGCAGCCGATCTCCGCAGGATCGAGCCCCGCCGCTTCGAGCGCCATTCGGCCGCTGGCGATGCTGCCATCGCTCGGCCGCGTGCCCACAGGCCAGAACCGCCGCTCGCGAATACCGCTCATCAATTCCAGCCGCCCCTCGGGCAGCTTCAGCCGCCGATAGAGTGGCGCCAAGCGGCGTTCGATCTCTTCGCTGGTTAAAACCTCGCTGGGGAGCGAATAGCCGAGCGCTTCAATGCAGACATGCTGGTAGTGCATGCCTTCAAGATAGGGGGCACAACATTTCTCGTAAACCGGCGTGTTGACCCATCGTCTGGGAACCTTCCAGTTGCGTACAGTGTAGGTGTCCCGCCTTCCTGAACCCTGAACCCCGAACCCTTCCCAGTGACCTTCAAGCTCCACAGCCCGTTTCCTCCCGCCGGCGATCAGCCGCAGGCAATTGAGCAGCTCGTCCGTGGAATTCAGGCGGGGAAGCGGGCCCAGTGCCTCTTGGGTGTGACCGGGTCGGGCAAGACGTTCACGATGGCGAACGTCATCGCCCACTTCGACAAGCCGACGCTGGTCATCTCGCACAACAAGACGCTCGCGGCTCAGCTCTACGGCGAGTTCAAGGAATTCTTCCCCAAGAACGCCGTCCACTACTTCGTCAGCTACTACGACTATTATCAGCCGGAAGCCTACATCCCGCAGCGCGACATCTATATCGAGAAGGACGCCTCGATCAACGAGGAGCTCGACCGGCTGCGGCTGGCGACGACCAGCTCGCTGGTCAGCCGGCGGGACGTGATCATCGTGGCCAGCGTGTCGTGCATCTATGGCTTGGGCTCGCCGCAGGATTACAAGTCGATGATGGTCCCGCTGCGGGTCGGCGAGACGATCGACCGCGACGAGATGCTGATGCGGCTGGTCGACATTCAATACGACCGCAACGACATCGCCTTCGAGCGGGGCAAGTTCCGCGTCCGCGGCGACTGCGTCGAAATCTGGCCGAGCTACGAGGAATACGCGTTTCGCCTGGAGCTGTGGGGCGACGAGGTCGAGAAGCTCTCGATCATCAATCCCGTCAGCGGCGAGACCCTGACGGTGCAAAACGAGTTCTTCATTTACCCGGCCAAGCACTTCGTAATGCCCGAGGACCGCATTGCCCAGGCCATCGACACGATCAAGCAAGAGCTCGACGAGCGGCTGACCCAGCTCCGGCAGGCCGGCAAGCTGCTGGAGGCCCAGCGGCTCAGTGCCCGCACGCGGTTCGACATCGAAATGCTGATGGAAACGGGCCACTGCCCGGGGATCGAGAACTACAGCCGGCCGCTGTCGGGCCGGCCCCCGGGCTCGATGCCCGATACGCTGCACGACTTCTTCCCCAAAGATTTTCTGATGATCGTCGATGAGTCGCACGTGACCACGCCGCAGATTCGGGCGATGTACAACGGCGACAAGGCCCGGAAGACCGTGCTGGTCGAGCACGGATTTCGCCTGCCGAGCGCTCTCGACAACCGGCCGCTCAAGTTCGAAGAATGGGAACAGAAGATTGGCCAGGTTGTGTTCGTCAGCGCGACGCCGAGTGACTATGAGCTGGAAAAAACGGCGGGCGAGGTGGTCGAGCAGATCATCCGCCCCACAGGCTTGCTCGATCCGATCATCGAAGTCTCGCCGGCCCGCGGGCAGGTGCCGCATTTGCTCGAGCAGATTCGCGAGCGGGCCAAAGTGGGCGAGCGCGTGCTGGTGACCGCTCTGACCAAGCGGCTGGCGGAAGACCTGTCGGCGTATCTGGTCGAGCAAGGCGTCGCCTGCAAATGGCTGCACAGCGAGCTGGACGCCTTCGAGCGGGTAGAGTTGCTACGCGATCTGCGGCAGGGGCGGTTCGAGGCGCTGGTCGGCGTGAACCTGCTCCGTGAAGGGCTCGATCTGCCGGAGGTGTCGCTGGTGGCGATCCTCGATGCCGACAAGGAAGGTTTTCTCCGCGCCGAACGATCGCTGATCCAAACGATCGGCCGCGCGGCGCGCCACATCAACGGCATGGCGATTCTCTATGCCGACAAGGTAACGGACTCGATGCAAAAAGC
>DASRJB010000048.1:0-4028 GCA_035649715.1 Pirellulaceae bacterium | reverse complement strand
GAGCCAGCCGCCGGCGGTCAGGGGCAACACTTCGTCGGGCGTGGCAGCCGCCAGGGCCGAGGCGATCAGGTGCGGCAGGTGGCTCGTGCGGGCCAGGGCCGCATCGTGGGCTTCGGGCGACATGCGGATGACCTGGGCGCCCAGCGACTGCCAAAAGTCGCTGATCGCGTCCGCTACGCCCTTGTCCGAAGCGCTCGACTGCGTCACCACGACCACACGATCGACGAACAAGTCGGCCCGCGCCGCTTCGGGGCCGGTCTTTTCGCTGCCCGCGATCGGGTGGCTGCCGACAAAGGGGAGCGGCTGGCGGCCGTCCAACGCCGCCTCCGCCGCCGACACTAGCGCGGCCTTGGTGCTGCCGGCATCGGTGATCAGGCACCCGGCCGGGCAATGGCGGCCGGCCTCCGCCACCTGTCCAGCGATCAATTCGACGGGCGTGCAAATCACGACCAGGTTCGCCCGCCTGACCCCGCGGGGGAGGCTGGTCGTCGTTTCAGTGACGCAGCCCAGTTTCTTGGCCGCTGCCAAGGAAGCTGGCCGCCGGCCGATTCCGACGACGCGCGATGCCAGCCGCCGCTCGCGGAGGGCCAGCCCGATCGAGCCGCCGATCAGCCCGACACCGACAATCGCGACCGTTTCCCAGCCCACTCGGCCGGCAGCCTGGCTTTTGCCGCGCTTTCCCATGCGGAGCATCAAAACACAAACAACTGGCAGATGCCAAGGGCGCTGACCGGCCCTTCGCCCAAACAGCCCGCGAATCGGCTACGGCTGGGGGCGCTGGTCTGGTCGAGGCCGCGCATGGCGGCGGGAGGCGGTGCCGGCTGGTAATGACCGGCGATTTGGCGCTGTGAACATTGGTACGCTATTTGCATGTAGGTTCCATTTGGCGCGAGGGTTGCCATTTTTGACGAGGCATCTCCGCGCCGCGCCACACAACGGGCGGCACGTGGAGGCTTTCTCTAACTGTTTTAAGTAGTAGTTATGGGTCTTTCGCCCGCCCCGACACAAGTTGATTCTGCGACAGGCGTTGCGCCAAGAATGAGGGCCACAGAGGCGCGCGCAGCCCACCCAGCCGGGGGCCGCCAAAGGACGGCGATTCGGTCGCCTTGCCTCGGGTTGCAATCTGTCTCGGGAGTCTCGAAATGATTCACGCGACGTGCCCGCCGAGGCGCCCCCGCCCAGCGCAGCGGCAAAAGTCGGATCCTGCGCTCCTCGCCTTCCTACCGCCAAAGCCACCGAAGCGTGTCGGGAAAGATCGAGCCGCCGTGCTTCCCGGTGTGGCCGCCGTCGCCATAGACGAACTTGTAGTCGTAGCCGGAGTATTTCAGGGCGGCGGCCATCTCCTGGTTGGCCAGCGGCCAGTTGCCGAACATGTTGTCCAGGTCGCTCGAGCCGTCCTGGAGGAAGACGCGGAGCGGCTTCCGCTCGGTCTTGCGAATGAGGGCCGGATAGACGTGCCCGCCCTGGATGTTGGTGAAGCTGCCGATGTGGCTGACGACCTTGCGGAAGGCGTCGGGCCGGTGCCAGGCGACGCTGAAGGCGCAGATGCCGCCCGAGCTGTTGCCGCAGATCGCCCGCTGGTTCGGATCGCCATCGAGCTTATAGGTCTTGGCGACTTCCGGTAGGACTTCATCGAGCAGAAACGTGGCGTAATCGCCCGTCACGCGATCGTACTCGTAGCTGCGGTTCCGCCGCGGCCGCGACTGGTCGCCCGACGGCGGAATGACGCCCGGGTTGATCATCACGGCGATCGTGACCGGCATTTCTTTCTTATGAATCAGGTTGTCGAACACTACCGGAACTCGGTAGGCGCCCGTCTCGCTGGCAAAGCCCTCCCCGTCCTGAAAGACCATGAGGCTGGCGGGTTTGCTGCCGTCGTACTGAGCCGGAACGTAGATCCAATACTTCCGCTCGGTCCCCGGATAGACTTTGCTCGTTTTCCAGTCGTGTTCGGTGACCTTGCCCTGCGGAACCTCAGGCTGCCGCATCGAGTCGGGGCCAAGTGCGTAGTCGTCGATCCCGAATGCAGGCGAAGCGGCAAGCAAACTGAGGATGAAGGAAATCGAAAGTTGCCCAGACATGACGCGGCTCCAAGATCGTCGCCCAATTGCCGGAAGTGCTTTGATAGTCGAATGTTACGGTAACGTTGCAGCGCGGCAGTAGCAAGCAGCCGCGGCTTATCTAACCGTTACAAACTGTAGAGACGGAACGCCAGCGGTCGATGAAACAGGGAGGAATCGGCGATTGTTGACTTTGGTTAGCAACATTTGTAACATTCGCCGTAGAATTGCACTGGGAGAGGGAAGTCCCAGAGGGTTTACTGCCATGCGTTCGCCATCAGCGGTCGCCGAACTACAAACGGAGCTGCCCCTGTTACGGGCAACTTCGTCGCCGCTAGCGGCCAATCCGTCTGACATAGCGGCGGGAGATTCGCCGCTAGAGCTCACCGACGAGCTGGCGGCTGAGATTCGCATTGCCAGCGAGAAGCTGGAGAACGCCGAGCCGGTCGAGATCTTGAAGTGGGCGACGGACCGGTTTGCCCCGCGGTTCACGATGGCGACGGCGTTCGGTCCCGAGGGGATGGTGCTGATCCACATGCTGGCGGAGATCGCGCCCCAAACGCCGATCTTCAATCTCGACACCGGATACCAATTCAACGAGACGTTGGAGCTGCGCGAGCACGTGTTGCGGCGATATGGCATCGCGGTCGAAATGAAGCGGGCCGAGACGACCGTCGAGCAGTACGAGCGGCTGCACGGCGGGCCCCTCTATCGGACGAACCCGGACCAGTGCTGCCTCGACCGCAAGGTGAAGGTGCTCCACCAGGCAGTGATCGGCATGCACGCCTGGGCCAGCGCGATTCGCCGTGACCAGAGCCCCGACCGGGCGAAAGCCCCGATCGTCGGCTGGGACAAGAAGTTCAACCTGGTGAAGGTCAGCCCGCTGGCCAACTGGACGAAACAGAAGGTCTGGGGCTTTATTGCGCAGCACGACATCCCGTATAACCCCTTGCACGACCAGGGTTACACCAGCATCGGGTGCTGGCCGTGCACGCGGGCGGTGCTCCTGGGCGAGGACGAGCGATCGGGCCGCTGGAGCGGTTTTGCCAAGACTGAGTGCGGGCTGCACAGCCAATGATCGTCTCCGCCAAGACCGAATACGCCTGCATTGCCGTGCTGGAGTTGGCGATGCGGCACGGCGGCGGCGAGCCGGTGCGGATTCGCGAAATCTCTGCCGCCCACGGCATTCCCTCGCGGTTTCTGGTGCAGATTCTGTTGCAGCTGAAGAGCGCGGGGCTGGTGCAGAGCGTCCGCGGCGCGGCGGGCGGATACAACCTGGCCCGCGAGCCTGACGAGATCACGCTGCTGGACGTGATGACGGTCATCGATTCGCAGGTGGGCCACACCGCCAGCAATGCCACCCGCAGCACGGGCCCGATTCGTATATTGCAGCGGACCTGGAAGAACGTCGCCGAGAAAGAGCGCGAGCTGCTCGAAGGCGTGACGTTCGCCGACCTGGCCGAGCAACTGAAGGGCGCGGCGGAGGGGATGTATCATATTTAGGTGAGTGGTGCGTGAGTGGTGAGTGGTGAGTGGTAGCGCGTGGCTACGATTTTGGACCAGATTGTTGCGACGAAGCGGGAGGAGGTCGCGCGCGCCAAGGCGACTGTGCCGGAAGGGGAGCTGCGGGCGCGGTTGCGCGATGCACCATCCGTGCAAAGCTTCTTTGAGCCGCTGGCCGCGGGCGGCGCGATCAAGCTGATCGCCGAAGTGAAGAAAGCCAGCCCCAGCCAAGGGGTCATTCGGGCCGACTTCGACCCGGTGGCGATCGCCAGGACCTATGAGGCGCACGGAGCCACCTGCCTGAGTGTCCTGACCGACGGGCACTATTTTCAGGGCAGCCTCGACTACTTGCGGCAGGTGCGGCAGGCGGTCGGCATTCCGGTCCTGCGGAAGGACTTCATCTTGGGCACGTATCAATTGCTCGAGGCCCGCGCCGCCGGCGCGGACGCCGTGCTGCTCATCGCC
>DASRJB010000047.1:0-3545 GCA_035649715.1 Pirellulaceae bacterium | reverse complement strand
TCCTTGGCCGCCGCCGCGCGCGCCGCTGTCGCCAGCGCAGCCAGTTCCTTCTCGGCCGGCAGGGCCCGCGAAGCCTCGCAGACCGTCCACAGCGAGCGAAGCATAAGCGGACGCGACTGGCCAGCCAGCAGCTGGGCGGTTTGCGTCGCTTTCCAGGCGATTTGCAGCTCGGTCAACGCTTCCAGGTCGAGCTTGCCGCCAGCCGCAGCCGAAAGCAGCTGCCAGCTGAAATGGTCGTGGCTCATCGCGACGTCCAGCGTCCGCCGGGCCGCCGCCGCCTTCTCCAGCCGCTCCTTGCGGGCGGCGTACCGCTGGCGGGTTACCTCGGCCAGCGCGACCGGCAGCTCGCGCGGCCGCTGCGTCGCGGACTGCAGCGCCGGGATCAGTCCCGCCATGATCTCGTGCTGCTCGGGCGTGCCGAACAGCAGCAGGTGGCCGGGAGCGAACCAGACCAGCGACGCTTCATCGACCTTGAGGCGGCCGCGCACGGCCTTGATGAACTCCTCAGCCGCCTTCTGCATCTCGGCCACCATCTTGGCCTCCTCGCCCAGCTTCTTCAGATCCTCTTCCAGCGGCAGAGCGATCGCCGAAACGTCGTACGTCCAGCCGGCTTCGCCGCGGCGGCGCTCGCTGCCCGCGACAATCTGTAGCCCGCCACTCCGTGGCGGGCCACCCGCGACGGAGTCGCGGGCTACATCCGGCCACCAACTCAGCCGCTCGGGCTGGAGGATCCAGTCGAGCGCTTGGGCCACGGTGGCGTGCCGCAAATCGAGATAGCTGATCCGCGGCGAGGTGCCCGTCAAGGCGGCCGCGTCGGCCGCGCTGCCTTCGAGCAGGCGAATGTCGATCTTGGCGGCCTTGGCGACGGCCGCCAGCGCCTGTTCCAGCGACTGGTCGCGGAGGACCAGGTCGAGCTTTGTGTTCAGCAGCGGCTGCTTCTCGCTCCAGGCCTTGATGTCGGCTTGGCGCAGTTCGCTCAGCTTCTCCAGGGCCTGCGAGCCGATGCTGCCGTCGGACTGGCCTAGATTGGCCGCGGCCGCGTCGAGCAACACAGCCTTGGCGATCAGCCGCCGGAGGGCATCGCCCTGGACGGGCTTCTCTTTGTTATTGGCGGCGCCCCAAGCGGCGCGGGCCGCTTCGGCCAGCTTGCCGCCCTGCGGGGCCAGCGCGCTGGCGGCATAGTAGAACTCGCCGTCGCTCACATCCTTTAGTCGCTCGGCCACGTCTCCCAGCGAATCGTGGAGTCGCGTCAGGCCGTCGAGTCCCCAGCCGCGGCCCTTGGCCTCGCCCGCCTTGCCGTTTTCGAAGTAGTTCGAGAGACCGCGCCCGCGACCAAGGCGGCCATCGATGCCCTGGGCCACCTGCTTTCCTGCCCTAAAGCCGCCGCGGCCAAAGCCGGGGCCGCCGGCGGGCGCGAAGCCTAAGCCGGCACTGACGCCGCCGAATCCGCCGCCGTCAGGGGTGCGCGCCGCAGGCATGGGCCCGGACGTGGGCGCAAAGAACCTGCTGGCCCTCAAGCGCGGCGTGCTTTCACCTAGTGGACGCCTGGCCACGCTGAGCGATGCCTTCGCTTCCTTGAGCGATTCCTGCTCCTTCTTGAGGGCGAAGCGATCGAAGCGGATTGCGAGTGCCGCGACCTCCTCCGCATCGCCCTCCGGGCCGAAGAAGCCTTCCCACTGCGTGCCCGCGGGCAGCGGCACGGGCACCAGCATCCGCCGCGGCGGCGTGGCGGCCGCGCTCTCGTCGGGGGCCTTGCTGCTATCGACGGCGACGAAGCTGGTGTACTGGCTCATCAGCTTGTAATCGAGGGCGATCGCCGTGACCGATTCTTCAACGGCGGGCGATCCCTGGTAATACGTTTGGTGCATCAGGTCTTCGATCTTCTGCCGGGCCCAGACCTTGGCCAGGGCGTCGTGGTCCTTCTGCTCCTGCGGCAGAGCGACCGTCAGCGGCCAGCTCACAGCTTCACCTTCGACGTTGCCTTTGACGGTGATCTGCGACTGGAACGAGCCGTCTTTCGCCGCGCCGCCGCTGTAGCGGCCGTAAACGATGACCGGCCGGCCGGCCCACAATTCGGGCAGTTTTGCCGGATAGGTCTCGCTCACCTTCAAGTCGCCCCAATCGATTTGCAGCTTCGCCAGCTGCGCCCGCTGAATGCGGGTCATGATTTCCTGCACCAGCGGCTGGGCGTCGTCGGGCAGGTTGAGCTTCTTGCCCATGCCGCCGCCTTGCTTGGCGACGCCATCGACCAGGAACATGTTCGGCGCAGAGCCGATGCCGACGCACCAGAAGCGAATCTGGTCGCCGCAGTGCTTGCCGACGTGCTCGATGATCTCGGCTTCGTTGCCGATGTAGCCGTCGGTGAGCATGACGACGATCCGCAGCCGCTCCTTGTCGATCGGCTCGTCGATGGCCATCTGCACGCCTTTGAGCATTTCGGTGCCGCCGCTGCCGCGGAGGCCGCTGGTGAAGCCCAGGGCCTTGCCGATGTTCTCGTCGTTGACGGGCACCGGTTTGTCGAACAGCTTGTTCGCCTGGCTGGCGAAGGTGATGACTTGAATCGTGTCCTTTTCGCGGCAGAGCTTCAGCATGCCCTGCATCGCCTGAATCACTTTGTTCGTCGGCTCGCCCGACATCGACCCGCTGACATCGACCAGGAACACGATCTCGCGGGGCGGGCTCTTGGTCAGCCGTTCGTCTTCCTTGGGCTGGATCATGAGCATGAAGTAGCCGTTGCCGAGCTTCTGGCTGTCGCCCGAGTAGTTGCCGGTGTGGCCCAGGACGGCCATTTCGGGCTTTTTGCCGATCACGCCGTAGCGGAGGACAAAGTCCTTGTTCGGGATCGAGTCGGCCGGCGAGAGCTTGATCGTCGCCTGGCGGTCGCCGCGGCGGTCGATGCCCGCGTCGTGGCTGTTGCTGCCGAGGTTCTGGATCGGCACGCCGGCGTCGAGCTTTACGCTGAGCGAAATATCGTGGCCATTGCGGACGCCCGGCTTCAGGACCGGCGGGCTGATCTTGCTGGCGTCGGGCACGCGGTCGGTGTCGGCGACCGGCGGCGAGACCTTGCCCTGCAAGTTCGCCGGCTGCTGCGGAGCGCCGCCGCTGGGCGTGCCGGGAATGTAGCGCGGGCCGACGACCATCGGGAAGTGAAATTCGTAGGTGCCCATGTCGTAGCGGAGCACATCGACGTAGCCGATCTCGATCTTCACTTCCTGGCCGGGCTCGATGTTGCCGACCGACTGCGTGAAGATGTTCGGCCGCTCCTGTTCCAAAAGGGCCGCCGTCTGGCCGGCCCGCAAGGCCGCTTCATAGATCTGCCGGGCTTCCATTCGCCGCTTGATCAGGCCCACGATCTTTCGATCTCCCAGGACCATCGTCATTTCATCGACGGCCGACTCGTGCGGCAGCGGAAAGACATAGACGGCCTCGACCTTCTCCTTGGTCGGGTTGTGGAAGGTCTGCGTCACGCGGACGCGGGCCACGAAGCCGGCGATGTCGGCTTGCACATCCGTGTGCTTCAGCGGGCATTCGACGATGCCGCCATC
>DASRJB010000046.1:0-10739 GCA_035649715.1 Pirellulaceae bacterium | reverse complement strand
ATTCTCCGTCCGCTGCGGGGGGCCCGAAATTATCCCCGCCGCTTTGCCACGACGTACGCCGTCGAGACCGAGCCGGGCATTCACGCGCTGGTGACGCGCTTGAGCGCCACGTCGCACCTCTCCCGCCCGCCGCAAGATCCGCGGCCGGCGACGCTCTATGTGTCGCACCATTCGGCCGACGTGGAGCTCCGCAGCGAGCCGCTGATCAAGGAGTTGTTGACCGACGAGGACGCGCCGTTCTTTGCCTGCGACCTGCGGGGCATCGGCGAATCACGGCCCGACACCTGCGGCAGCGATCAGTTCCTCAATCCCTACGGCAGCGACTACTTCTACTCGTCGTATTCGCTGATGCTAGGTCGGCCGTACGTCGGCCAGAAGACCCTGGATCTGCTCCGCGTGCTCGATTGGCTCGCATCGCTGGGCCACCGCGAGGTGCACCTGGCCGCCAGGGGCTGGGGCGCGATCCCCGCGGCTTACGCCGCCGTCCTCCGGCCGGCCGTGACCCAGGTGACGCTCAAGCAGGGGCTGGCGTCCTACGCCGCGATCGCCGAGAGCGAGAACTACAACTGGCCGCTCTCCGCGCTGACGCCTGGCATCCTCGCCCGGTTCGACCTGCCCGACTGCTACCGCGAACTGGACCAGACCCGCAAACTTCAGCAGCTCGATCCGCAAGGCGCGGTGGCGAGCATTGTGGAGCGAGCGAGTCAAGCAAAATAAAGTGGAAGATGCGGGCAATAAATTCCTCAACGTGCGCATCTATACATATGAGGTCTGGAGGAATCTCCGCGCGTCGGCGCAACCTCTCGCTCATTGGCAAGTTGGTGGCTCGTAATTCGCGTGGATTGCGATTCTCGCGCTGCGCGCGCCCTGTTCAGACCGCGACGGAAGCAGTCTCTAGTGCTTCTATCTCTCATGCAGGGAGTGTTACGCAAGTACATATTGGGAAAAGACTTATGCAACAATTGCCTCCAAGAAGTCGCCGCTGCACTCCGAGCCAAAACCGCCCGGAAGGGGACTGTTCAGACTTTTCGAGGCGACCTGTTCAGCGAGTCGCGGCGATGACCGCCGAAAAGGCGCGACTGCTCAGTTCAGCGGTCATCTTTGCTGGCTGTCTGTTCTTTGGGCTGGCCGCCGAGGGGCAGAACCCGCCTGCCCGCCAGCCTTGGACGACCTCCCGCGTGCAGGGCTCGCCGGTCGCGCCGGAACCTTTTCGCCTCGCCCCCGCGTTTGCCAACCTGCGGTTTCAGTTGCCGACCAGCGTCGAAGAGTCTCCGAGCGGCCGCCTGCTGGTGACCCAGCGCGACGGCAAGATTTTCAGCTTCCCGAACCAGGCGGACGTCCGGTCAGCCGATCTCGTGGCCGATCTGGCCGCCGGATTGACCGGAGAATTGGCCGCCAAGGGAGTTTCGCTTTTCGACGCGGAATTGCATCCGAAATTCGTCGAGAATCGGTTTCTCTTCGTCTGCTACGTCCACCCGGACGGCGGCGGGCAAACGCGCCTCTCGCGGCTGACGCTCACGGCGGACGACGCACCGCGGGTGGCGCCTGGCAGCGAGAAAGTCGTCCTGACCTGGCCCTCTGGCGGCCACAACGCCGGCTGCTTGGAATTCGGGACGGACGGCTTCCTCTACATAGCCACCGGCGACGGCACGGGCCCGAATCCGCCGGACGGGCTGACGACGGGACAGACGGTGACCGACCTGCTCGGCGCCATCCTGCGGATCGACGTCGATCGCACTAGCGGGGAGTTGGCGTATGTCGTGCCGGCCGACAATCCGTTCGTGGAAATGAAAGGCGCGCGACCGGAGATTTGGGCCTATGGCCTGCGGAACCCGTGGAAGTTCGGCGTTGATCCCAAGACCGGCAATATTTTCGCCGCCGACAATGGCTGGGAATCCTGGGAAATGGTCCATCAGATCGTGCGCGGTGGCAACTGCGGCTGGCCCGTGATGGAAGGCCGCGCGGCACTGCGGACGGAAGTGCCTGTCGGGCCGACGCCAATCCGCCCGCCGGTGATGGACCATTCGCACACCGAGGCCAACTCGGTGATCGGTGGCCCGGTCTATCGCGGCAATAAGCTCGCCGACCTGGACGGCTCGTTCGTCTATGGCGACTACATCACCGGCACGATCTGGGCGATCCGGCCGAATCCCGCGGGCGGCTACGGCGTGCGGACGCTCGTCGATACCGATCAGCGGATCGTGGCCTTCACGCAGACCAGCCGCGGCCAGCTGCTGGTGCTCGACTACGACTTCACGGGTCAGATTTACGAGCTGCTGCCCTCCGACGTGCCCGACACCTCGGCCACGTTTCCGCGGCGATTGAGCGAGACGGGACTGTTTGCCTCGACCGCAAAGCTGGAGCCCGCGGCGGGCGTCGTGCCGTACCGCGTGAAGGTCGCCCCGTGGAATGACGGCGCAGCGGCGCAGCGCTGGGTGGCGATTCCTGGCACTGGCCAGATCGAATTGTCCGCGGGCGAGCAGCCGGCGAGCTACCCGGAAGGGACGGTGCTGGTGAAGCACTTATCGCTGCCGCAGGCCAGCGGCGATTCCATCCGGCTAGAGACGCAGCTCTTGCACCTCGAGCGCGGCACCTGGCGGCCGTACAGCTATTTGTGGGACGAAGCGGGCCAAGATGCGCAGCTGGTCGATCCGGCCGGCGCAAGTCGGCCGCTGAAGCCGGCTGGCCTGGCCGAGCGGACGTGGCGCGTGAACGCGACCAACGAATGCAAGCTCTGCCACAACGCCGGGCCGCGGTTCGTGCTGGGCTTCGTGCCCAATCAGCTGAACATGACGCCGCTCGTCGCAGCCGGCGTATTCGCGAAGCCAGCGCAGCCGCCGGCCGACGATCCGCTGCGGCTGGTCGATCCGCACGATCCAACGCAGCCGCTCGAGGACCGGGCCCGGTCGTACCTGCACGTGAACTGTGCGATGTGCCACCATCCGGGCGGCAACGCGATCGTGTCGTTCTTCCTGCGGCGCGATCTGCCGTTCGAGAAGCTGAACACGAACAAGGGAACCGGCATCGGAACGTTCGGCATGCCCGAGGCCAAAATCATCGCGGCCGGCGATCCTTACCGCAGCGTGCTGCTGTATCGGATGGCGAAGCTCGGCTACGCGCGGATGCCCTATATCGGCTCGCAGGTCGTCGATAGCGACGGCGTCTTGCTGATCGAGAAGTGGATTCGCTCGCTGCCGGCGGAAGCGGGCGGAAGCGTTTCGACGCCGCTGGCGGCAAATTCCCAGGAAGCCGGCGCGCTCAAGCTGGTTACCGCCGATCGCCGGACCGATGCGATGTTCGACACGGCAGTGCAGACGCTGCTCAAATCCACGCCTGCGTCGCTGGCGTTGATCGCCAGGCTGCACGGGAGCAATTTGTCCGAGCAGGGAGCTCAGTCGGCCATCGGCTACGGGTCGGCGGTCAACTCCGCGGACGTCCGCGGCCTGTTTGACACGTTTCTTCCCGAAAACAAGCGGCGGGTGACGCTCGGCGCCAGTCCCGATCCGCAAAAGATCCTCAGCCTGACCGGCGACCGCGCGCGGGGCCAGCTGATTTTCGCGAGCGACGGCGCTCGCTGCCGCAATTGCCACGACGCGTCCGACCGCGGGCAATCGATCGGTCCGACGCTTCAGGAGATCAACAAGAAGTACGCGAAGCGGGACGAGCTGCTTCAGCATGTGCTGCAGCCGTCACTGAAGGTCGAAGACGCCTTCGCGGCTCATGCGGCCCTGACCAACGACGGCCGCACGGTGACGGGACTGGTAGCCGAGCAATCGGACCAGGAAGTGGTCCTCAAGACCGCCGAGAAGCAGCTCGTCCGGATCCGCCGCGCCGAGATCGCCGAATTGCGGAAGAGTCCCAAGTCGCTGATGCCCGACCAGATTCTCAGCGACCTGACGGCCCAGCAGGCAGCCGACTTGTTAGAGTATCTTAGATCGCTGGGGAGTGGCCCCTAATTCCATCAGGTGACCAACGATGAGCCAGCAGAGAACCAGCGCCGTTGCGATTGTCCTGCTATTCGCCGGCATCCCCGCCATGGCTGCCGAGCCAGCATCGTCGCCGCATCAGCGGCAGTTCCGCCTCACGTATGCCGTGACGGTCACGGGCCTGGAGGCCGGCCAGGCGGCGCGACTGTGGATGCCGGTGCCGCCGGACAACGACGAGCAGCGCGTGCAGGTCGTGGAGCAATCGCTGCCGGGAGCGTCCCAGCAGGCCCGCGAGCCGAAATACGGCAACGACATTCTGTACGTCGCGGCGGCGGCTGATCGCGCGGGCCAGGTCACCGCCCGCACGGTGTATGGGGTGACTCGCGAGGAAGCCCGCGGCACGCCGGCAGTCATGATGAAGGACAACGAACTAGCCGCACTGTTTCTCAAGCCTGACGCCCGCGTGCCCGTGGGCGGGAAGCCGCTGACGCTGCTGGCCGGCAAGAGCCTGCCGATGGATCAGATGCGGCTGGGCCGCGTGCTGTACGACGTGGTCAACGGCCACATGCGGTACAGCAAGGAAGGTACCGGCTGGGGCCTGGGCGACGCGGTCTGGGCCTGCGACAGCAAGTACGGCAACTGCTCCGACTTCCACAGCCTGTTCATCTCGCTGGCCCGCTCGCAGGGCGTCCCCGCCAAGTTCGAGATCGGCTTTCCGCTGCCGCCCGCGCGGGGCCGCGGGGAGATCGCCGGCTATCACTGCTGGGCCTGGTTTCAGCCGCGGGGCTTCGGCTGGGTGCCGGTCGATATCTCCGAGGCCAACAAGAACCCGGAGCTGCGCGAATACTATTTCGGCAACCTCACGGAGAACCGGGTGACGCTCAGCACCGGCCGCGACCTGGTGCTCGCGCCGCCGCAGGCCGGCCCGCCACTCAACTTCTTCGTGACGCCGTATGTAGAAGTCGCGGGCAAGCCATACCCGGCCGAGAAAGTGCAACTCAAGCTGCAATACGAAGACGTGGAGGGGCGTCCGTAGTTCGCTTCACTTTTTGGGAGAAACAGAGATGCGCACTGGCCTCGCTGTGGCGCTGCTGATGGCAGTGCCGCTGATTCGGATCGCGCGCTGCGAAGAGCATGCCCAGAAGATCTCGCTTCATCCGCCGGATCAGCTCAAGTGGCAGGACGGCCCGCCGTCGTTGCCCAAGGGAGCGAAGATTGCCGTGCTCGAAGGAGACCCGAACAAGGAAGGGCCCTTCGTGTTTCGCGTCAAGGCGCCCGACGGCTACCGCATCCCGCCACATACGCATCCCAAGATGGAGCGCGTGACCGTCATCTCCGGTACGTTTCACATCGGCATGGGCGACAAGTTCGACGAGCAGGCCGCCGAGGCGATGCCCGCCGGAACTTACGGCTACTGGCCTCCGGGCATGAAGCACTTCGTTTGGGTCAAGGGCGAGACGGTCGTGCAATTTCACGGCTTGGGGCCGTGGTCGATTCAATACGTCAATCCGGCCGACGATCCCAGAAATCAGCCAAAATGAGCCGCAGCAGCCTGAAAGAGGCCAAGATAGTGGGTCTCGCGGTTGCGGCTTGAGAGCCGATACAGTAGATAAGTATTGGGTGTTGCGCGTTTCCAGGTTTTTCATTTCATAGGAGCCAGTCGATGCGACGAATTTGGATGCCGTCGATCGCCTTGGCGGTCGCCGCAGCCGGGGTCGTGATTGCAGCCGATGTGCAATCAGGGCTCAAGGTCGGCGAGCCTGCCGGGGCGTTCAACGTGAAGGACATTACCGGCCCGAACAAGGGCAAATCGCTCTGCTATCGATGAGCGTATGCAGACCGTCCGGTCGTGAGCATTTTTGCTCGCGAGATCACGGACGACTTGGCCAGTTTGGTCAAGCAAGTGGATGAGCAGGTTGGAAAGAACAGCAGCAAGCAGATGAAGGCCTTCGTCGTGCTCCTCGCCGAGGACGCCGACGCTGCGGCTCCCAAGCTCGAGGAGCTCGCCAAGAAGCAGGGCATCAAGAATGTCCCGCTGACCATCTTTGACGGCGCTTCCGGCCCGCCGAGCTACAAGATCGCCAAGGACGCGGACGTGACCGTGCTTCTGTGGCGGGGGCAGACCGTCAAGGCTAACCACGCCTTTGGCAAGGGCGGGCTCGACAAGAAGGGCACCGAGGCGATCATCGCCGACGCGCCGAAGATCCTCGAGTAGTTTCGCGTAACACCCAATTCCGCGCAAGCACCCGGCCCGTCCCGCACTTTCGCGGGGCGGGCCTTTCTCATTTCTCTTGCAAACACATCCATGCGCACGTTAGCGGCCTGGATCGCCATGTGCTGTCTCGGCGGCGCTGCCGTCCAGGCCGGCGACAGCAACAGCCTGCTGGATATTTCGCGCGACGCGAAGCTGCTGGCCTGCGCCAACCGCGACAGCGGCACGGTGACGATCGTCGAGCTGGCGACGCACGCGAAGCGGGCGGAGATTGCCGTCGGCAGGCATCCCGAAGGGGTCAGCTTTGTCGGCGACAGCCACCAGCTCGCCGTCGCCCTGTACGACGACGACTGCGTTGCGATTCTCGATGCCGAGAGCGGCGCGATCGTGCGGCGGATCGACGTCTTCGACGAGCCCTACGGAATCGTGAGTAGCGCCGACGGCCGGAGGCTGTTCGTCACGCTCGACTATCCGGGCCAGGTCCTGGAGATCGACCCGGCCGCGGGAACGATCGTGCGGACGCTGGAGGCCGGCGACTTTGCCCGCGGCATTGCAATCGCGCCCGATCAGTCGCGCTTGCTGGTGACGCAGTACTACAGCGGCGAGGTGCTGGCGATCGATCTGCCCGGCGGCAAAATTGCCGACCGCTGGCCGGGGATCAGCAACGACAACCTCGCGCGGCAGATCGCCGTGCATCCCAAGCGCGGCAAGGCCTATCTGCCGCACATTCGCTCGCGCGTGACCGCCGTGCATGGCGAGGGATCGATCTTTCCGTACGTATCGGTCATCGACACTGTTTCGAAAGACACTACCGCGGGCGATGGGCAGCGGCGGCGGCGGATTCCGATGGACGCCTTCCTGGCCAATCTGGTGACCGCCAATCCGTGGGAGGCGGCGATCTCGGCCGACGGGCGGCAGTTCTATGTCGTGTTCGCCGGCACCGACGACATGTTCGCCTGCGACGTGATCGACGACGACTATCGCGAGATCGGCTATCGCAAGCTGGTGCGGCTGGGGCGCAATCCGCGGGCGGTGCGAATCGCGCCGGACGGCCAGACTCTGTACGTCTATAACGCCCTCGATTTCAACGTAGTGGCCTACGACACGCGATCGCTAACCCCGCAGACGACGATCGCCGTCACCGAAAATCCGCTGGGCGAAGAAAAGCTCCGCGGAAAAGTCCTGTTCTATTCGGCCCAGCAGCCGATGGTCGGCCGGCGCTGGATCAGCTGCTCGAGCTGCCACCCCGACGGGCAGCAGGACGGGCGGACCTGGCACAATCCCGAGGGGCTGCGAAACACGCAGTGGCTGGCTGGGATGGCGTGGACGCACCCGATCCACTGGTCGGCCGATCGCGACGAGGTGCAGGACTTTGAGCACACGATCCGCGGACCGCTGATGCAGGGCCGCGGGCTGATTCGCGGCGCGGTGCAGAAGGAGCTGGGGACGCCCAACAAAGGACTCTCCGCCGACCTCGACGCGCTGGCTGCCTACTCGAACTCGCACACGTGGCCGCTCAGTCCGTACGCCAAGCAGGGCCTGAGCGCCGCCGCCCGGCGAGGCCAGGCAATCTTCATTTCTGCCGAGACGCTGTGCGCGACGTGCCACAGCGGGCCGCTCTTCACCGATTCGTCGGTCAAGTCGATGGCCATGCACGACGTGGGCACGGGCGCGGATGACGCCAGCGAAAAGCTCGGGCCGAAATTCGATACTCCGACTTTGTTGGGCGTCTATCGCACTGCGCCGCACTTGCACCACGGCCAGGCGGCGACCTTACGCGACGTGCTGACGACCAAAAATGCAGGCGATCGGCATGGGAAGACCAGTCACCTGTCATCGGGTCAGATCGACGACCTCGTGGAGTACCTCAAAGCGCTCCCCTACGAAGATCCGCAGCCGGCCGCGGCAGCCGCGGGCCTGACGAAGGTTGACCGCTGACGTTCTCATTTCGTGGATGGTTATGTTCCGGCATATGCATTGGTTCGTTTTCCTGACGCTTGCCGTTTGCGGCTGCCAGTCGCGGACCGCGCCGGCGCCGGCCGCGGCAGTCAACGCGAAATTAGCCTCGTGGGCGGAGACGGAGCAGCTGATCGCCAGCCACAAGGGCAAGGTCGTCGTGCTCGACGTCTGGTCCACCTGGTGCGCACCTTGCGTGGCCGAGTTTCCCGGGCTGGCCAAGCTCCACCAGCAGTATCCGGGGAAAGTCGCCTGTATCTCGCTCAATGCCAACTACACCGGGGGCGACGAGCCGCCGGGCGCCGACCGGGAGCAAATTGAGGCGTTCTTGGCCAAGTCGAGAGCAACGTTCGACAACCTGATCTGCACCGATCCCGACGAGCGGCTCTATCAGTCACTCGAAGCCGCCGCGGTGCCGGTCGTCCGCGTCTACGACCGCACGGGCCAGCTTCGAAAGCAATTCGACAACGACGAGAACGAGTTTGGCGACGAAGGATTCTCCTACGAGCGGCATGTCGGACCGCTCGTCGAGAAGCTGCTCAAAGAATAGCCGCAGGCAGCTCAAGCCGGCGAAGCGAGTCATCCGGTCTCGCACACACCCCAGTACCAATCCCACGTTTTGTGGAGGTCGGCATACGGCCACAGTTCTCCAAGTTGCTTGCGTGCCTCGGCAATGCGCGGCTCGGGTCGCTCAGGAGTTACCGGCCAGGACGCGCGACAAACATCGGTAAGTCGCTGAATCGCCGGAGCGGTTGCGGCGCGCTCGACGACCTCCTGAATCGTCCAAGGAAATAGATAACCGGAGCCGCTGATACTCAGACCGATCCAGCCGACGTGCGCGATGAGTTCCGTCCCAAGGCTGTAAATCTCGATCGGGCCCACCTCCAGCGATAAGCCATCGGGGCAGAAGTCTCGGTCGTTCTCTGGAGAATTCAAGCGAGTAATCGGCTGCAGCACTTCGTCACTCAGAGCCCCGAACGAGATCCACGCTCGATAGATGCGGCGTCCATCGCCGGTTAGGCACTCCACCATTTCGGCAATCGTCGGATCTGAGAGGTGTTGATCCCATTCAATTTCACGCGTAACAAACAGGCGACCCCCTCCTAGCGGTTCATTCCACGTCGTGGACTTGTCATCCTGGTCAACGGCGTCTCCGAACTTGATTTTCAATGACCGTAAGCCGCCATCCACTAGCAGAGTCGTGTCGCGGAGCCGTGCCACAAACTGCGCGAGATCATTTGCGGTGAGCAGCGGTGGAGTCCTGGGTCGATAAAAGATGAGGCTCGTGAAGAACGACATGGGTCCGGGCCATCAAGATCCCTCGTAGGCAATTTCAGTGCGCATAGCCATGCTACCGCTCCCAAACCGCGGGCAGGTTTTTCGACGCCTCGCCGAAGGTCTGCGAGACGACGAAGCCACTGGCCTGCGACGTGTAGAAGATCCGGCCGTTGGAAACGACGGCGCCCAGGCACTCGCGCGAGTCGATTGCCGGGCCGGTCGAGACCAGCTTGCCGCCGGCGGCCAGGTCGATCATGTCCATGTTCGCGCCGAGCACGTACGAGCCGGACATCGTGAACCGGCAGCAGGCATAGTTATGATCGACGCCGCCGACCACCTTCCCTGTCTCTTTGTCGAAGACGTTCCCACGGCCGCGGAGGGCGTTGCTGAAGATGAACCGGTCGCCGATCGTGACGACGTTCAGGGCGGAGGTGACTGGGTCGGACTGCCAGATCAGCGAGCCGTCCTTAGCGTCGAGGCACCACACGAAGCGGTCCTTGGTCTCCTCGCGGGCCGGGTTGTAGCCGCCGATATAGAGCCGGCCGTCCTTCGCCGAGAGCGTGCACTTGGCCGTGACGAAGTACTTGTTCGTCTGCCAGATCACATCGCCGGTCTGCGGATCGAGGCAGGCGGTCAAGCCGTTATTTTCCGGCGGCAGGCCGCGGCGGACGCGCTGGCTGGCCGAGTAGCCGAAGAAGGTCGAGTAGTAGAGCTTGCCGTCCAAAAGGCAGATGCCGCAGTCGTTGCCGCCGCGGCCCTGATCCGAGAAATCCTTTTCCCAAACGACCTTGCCGCTATTCAGGTCCCAGGCCCAGAGCAGCGGCCGGTTGTCCTTCGGATAATACGGGTTGTCGTTCGAGTAGATGAAGGCCATGACCTCGGCCCCGCCCTCCGCCGGCTGCGGCGTGCCCTTGAACGTGTAGGGTTTCTCCGTGCCTTGGAAGGCATACTGGCCGGAGCCGGAGGCATAGATTGCGACGTTGCCGTGTACGACCGGCGGGAACTGCCGGCTCCAGCTTGGCGAGCCGGTGAAGGGCGACTCCCAGACCAGCTTGCCGGTGGCGGCGTCGAGGCAGCGCATCTTCGACTGCTTGATGCCGGCCTGCGGAATGAGCAATTTCTCGTTGTGGTAGAGCGGCGAGGTGAACGAGAGATAGACGTCGGGCCAATAGCGCCGCCAAAGGAGACGGCCGGTGTCTTGCTCGACGGCGATGATCTGGCCCTCGGCGGTGTGCGTGTAGAGCCGGCCGCCGCCGCAGACGGGCAGGTGCTTGACGGTACCTTCCAGGCGGCGGGCCCACCGCATCCGCAGCGGCGGGGCGAGCCCCTGTTCGTTGGCGTTGGTACCGGAGAAGTTGCCGTAGTTC